>JAEUPD010000053.1 GCA_016788525.1 Rubrivivax sp. | reverse complement strand
CAGCTACGGCGACCTGCCCAAGCGCGCCAACGACCACAGCCCCGAGAGCCTGCTGCTGCCGCGCGGCGCCATCATCAACGGCGACCTCTCGAAGATCCACGCGGTGGACATCAAGGACCCCGAGCAGGTGCAGGAGTTCGTCGCGCACAGCTGGTACAAGTACGCCGACGAGACGAAGGGCCTGCACCCCTGGGACGGCGTCACCGAACCCAACTACGTGCTCGGCAAGGGCCACAAGGGCACCAGGACCAAGTGGGAAGCGCTCGACGAGAGCGCCAAGTACAGCTGGATCAAGGCGCCGCGCTGGCGCGGCCACGCGATGGAGGTGGGTCCGCTGTCGCGCATGGTGCTCGGCTACCTGCAGCCCAAGCAGTTCCCGTGGATCAAGGACACGGTCGACGGGGTGCTGAAAAAGCTCGACGTGCCGGTGGCCGCGCTCTTCTCGACACTCGGCCGCACCGCGGCGCGCTGCATCGAGAGCCTGTACTGCGCTGACCTGCAGCTCGAGCAGCTCAACCAGCTCGTTGCCAACTGCAAGGCCGGCAACACCGCCACCGCCAACGTCGAGAAGTGGGAGCCGAGCACCTGGCCGCGCGAGTGCAAGGGTGCCGGCTTCACCGAGGCGCCGCGCGGTGCGCTCGGGCACTGGGTGAAGATCAAGGACGGCAAGATCGAGAACTACCAGTGCGTGGTGCCCACCACCTGGAACGGCAGCCCGCGCGACACCAAGGGCCAGATCGGCGCCTTCGAGGCGAGCCTGATGAACACGCCGATGGCCAAGGCCGACCAGCCGCTGGAGATCCTGCGCACGATCCACTCGTTCGACCCGTGCCTGGCCTGCTCCACGCACGTCATTTCGCCCGACGGCCAGGAGCTGGCCCAGGTGACGGTGCGACCGCAGTGACCGCGCGCGCCGCCCGCTTGATCGAGGAGTCCGAGTCATGACCCATATGCTCAAGACCAGTCTCGTGGCCGCCGCGGCGCTTGCCGCCAGCGGCCTGGCGCTCGCGCACACCGGCCACGGCCACGCCGAGCTGAGTCCCTTCGAAGGCCTCGTGCACGCGCTGCGCGAGCCCGATCACCTGGCGATGATCGCGCTGGGCACCACCCTCACCGGGGTGGTGGCGCCACTGGTGCTGCGCGGTCTGGCGGCGCTGCGGCGGCGGCTGCGGGCCGCGCGCAACTCAGCCGACGCCGCCCCTGCCACCGGCACTCCGGGAGCGAAGGCATGAACCCCGCCGGCGCGCTTTCCGACACCGGCCGCGACGACGCCGCGGTCGCGGCCGCGCCGCGCGTGCAGTCGATCTACGTCTACGAGGCGCCGGTGCGGTTGTGGCACTGGGTCAACGTGCTGGCGGTGTTCACGCTGGCGCTGACCGGCTACTTCATCGGCAAGCCGCTGCCCAGCGTGCCGGGCGAGGCTTCGGAGAGTTTCCTGTTCGGCTACATCCGCTTCGTGCACTTCGCGGCCGGCTACGTGCTGGCCGCTGGCCTGCTGGGCCGCATCTACTGGGCCTTCGTCGGCAACCACCACGCGCGCGAGCTGGTCACGGTGCCGGTGTTCAGGCCCGCCTACTGGAAGGAAGTGGGCGCCATGTTCGCCTGGTACATGTTCCTGCGCCGGCGGCCCAACCAGTACGTGGGCCACAACCCGATGGCGCGGCTGGCGATGTTCGGCTACTTCGTGTTGACGATCTTCATGGTCTGCACCGGCTTCGCGCTGTACGGCGAGGGAACGGGTGCAGGCAGCTGGGCCGATCGCCTCTTCGGCTGGGTGATTCCGCTCATCGGTTCCTCAATGCAGGTGCACAGCCTGCACCGGCTGGGCATGTGGCTGACCTTGATCTTCGTCATGCTCCATGTCTATGCGGCCGTCCGCGAGGACATCATGGGCCGCCAGAGCATTGTCAGCACGATGATCTCGGGGTACCGTACGTTCAAGGATTGAGTGTTGCAAGGTTCGTTGTTGTTTCGGAGTTAGTACGATGATCCGGCTCGGCGGTCTGGCAGGCAGGCATCGAGGCGCCCGCGGGGCTGCCGCGGCCGTCCCGCCGGCCGGCGTGCCCATGCGCCGGCCCCCGCACCCCGGCCGCTTTCTCGAGCGCCACTACCTCGAACCGCTGGCGCTCACCCAGGTCGAAGCGGCGCGGCGGCTGGGCATTTCACGCCGCCGCCTGAACGAGCTCGTGCAAGGCCATCGGGGCATGACGCCAGACACGGCCATCCGTTGCACGCTGCTGTTCGGCTGGCCGGTGGACAAGTGGCTGGCGATGCAGTCGGGCTGGGACAGCTACCAGGCCTGGCGGGCGGCGCGCCCGATCGTGCAGGCGGCGGGCCTGCTGCCCGCTGCGATCGGTGGCGCGGCCCGTGACGCCGCTTCCGCCTGCGCGCCCTCTCCCTCGGCGGCGGTCGCACCCGGCGCCCCCTTCGCCTCCATCGGGCATCCCGGCGCGCCGCGCCCCTAGCGCGCCGCGCTCTGGCACAGCGAGACCGAGCCCCATGAGCACTCCCGTGAGCGAAAAGGCGTGTAACGAGCTGGGTCACACCCGCGGGGGCGAACCCGACGGCGCGATCGTCGTGCTCGGCATCGGCAACGTGCTGTGGGCCGACGAAGGCTTCGGCGTGCGCTGCGTCGAGGCGCTGCAGGCCCGCTACACCTTCGCCGAGCACGTGCAGCTGGTCGACGGCGGCACGCAGGGGCTGTACCTCATCCCGCAGGTGCACGGCGCCCGCAGGCTCATCATCCTCGACGCGGTCGATTACGGGCTGGCGCCCGGCACGCTCAAGCTGGTCGAAGACGCGCAGGTGCCGCGCTTCCTCGGCGCCAAGAAGATGAGCCTGCACCAGACCGGCTTCCAGGAAGTGCTGGCGCTGGCGCAGCTGACGGGCTCGTACCCCGAGCGCGTGCTGCTCATCGGCTGCCAGCCCGAGGAGCTCGAGGACTACGGCGGAAGCCTGCGCCCGAGCGTGAAGGCGGCGCTCGATGACGCCGTCGCACTGGCGGTGCGGCGGCTGGCCGAGTGGGGCGGCGAGCCCCGGCAGCGCACCATGCCCCTGGCCGAAGGCGAAGCCGTCACGTCGCCCGAACTCGCACTGGAGCGCTACGAGGCCGACCGCCCTGCTGCCGAGGCGGCCTGCCGCATCGGCGACGAGCGCTTCATGCCGCCCGGCGCGGGTGCACCGTAGCAAGGGCGGCGAGGAGCAGCGGGCCATGTGCATCGGCGTTCCCATGCAGCTCAGCGAGTACGGCAGCCTGCACGCGCAGGCCGCCGGCCGCGGGCGCGAAGAGCGCGTCGACCTGCGGCTGGTGGGCGAATGCGCGCCGGGCGACTGGGTGCTCGTGTTCCAGGGTGCCGCGCGCGAGCGGCTGGACACGCGGCGCGCCGCCGAGATCAACGCCGCGCTCGACCTGCTCGAGCACGGCCTCGGTGGTGGCGACATCGATGCCGACGCCGACCCCGGTTTCGCGCTGCCTTCGGCGATGAGCGCGGCCGATCTGGCGGCCCTGGCCGGTGGCCAGGTCTCCGGCGGCCCCGGCGCGGCCCCGGCAGGCAGCAGCAGCACGCCGTCTGCACGGCCCGAACAAGACTGATCCGCTGCGCCGCACCGATCGCACGCCAAGGAACTGCCATGCAAGAAACGACGCCCTCTTCCCTCCATGGCGCCCGGCCCGCCGAAGCTGTGCCGCGACCCAAGGCGCCGCCGACCCACCCGCTGGTCAGCCGCCTGCTCGCGTTGACCCACGGTATCGAGGTGCGGCCGGAGACGGTGGAGGCCTTCGAGGCAGCCGCAGGCGACGCGGTGGTGTTCTTCGGCGGCGACCCGGTGCGCTTCCCCGAAGCGCTCGATGTGGCCGTGGTGCTGCCCGAGCTCATCGCAGCGGCTGGCCGCCCGATGCGCGTGGGCGCCGTGCCGCGCGACTGCGAAGACGCGGTGGCGCGCCGCTACGCCGTGCAGCGCTGGCCGTCGCTGGTCTTCCTGCGCGACGGCGGCTACCTCGGCACGCTGGCCGGCATGCAGGACTGGGAGGTCTACGTCGGAGCGGTGCGCGAAGTGCTCGCACGGGAGCCGGGCCGCCGGCCAGCGCCCACCATCGCCATCCACGCCGCCGGCGCGGCCGGTTGCCATTGAAGGCAGGCACCGCGAGCACGCCGCGCCCGGCCGTGCAGCCCTTCCCCCACCCTCTCACACAGACGCCCCACCATGCATGCGCCCTACGCGAACAAGGCCTTCCCGATCCCGCTGGTGGCCGCGGTCGGCCCCGGCTCGCAACCCGAGGAGGAGGGCTTCGACTACCTGCCGATGCCCAAGGGCATGGCCACCTACCACCCGCAGGTCCTGCCCGAGCCCGAGGTGCTGGCGGCGCAGCAGGGCTGCGTGCGGGCGCTGCGCGAAACGCTGGCGGCGTTGAGGGCGCTGCACGCCTCGGGCCTGGCCGCGGCGCCGACCAAGGTCATCGACCTCGGCGAGCTGACCGATGACGACCGCTTGCTGCTGAACCAGGTGCTGGGCGAAGGCGAAGTCGCCGCGCAGGTGCGCACCACCTTCCCCGTGCCCCAGGTGGCGGCCAGCGCGAACCGGGTCCACGTGCAGGAGTCGGTGTTCGCGGGCGTGTGGCGTGTGCTGCATCTCGGCGCCGAGGGCCAGGTGCTGCGTGACCGCATCGAGGTGGGCGCGGTGCCGCAGCCGCTGCTGGACGCCGCGGCGGAAGACGGCATCCGTGCACCCGCCCCGCACGAGGCGGCGCAGCCCAGCCCAGCCTTGCCCGAAGGGGTGATGAACGCGCCCTCGCTGCTGGCCGAACTCGAACAGCAGCGCCGGTTGTGGAAGCCGGGCGATGCACCGCATGTCATCAACCTGACGCTGCTGCCGCTGACCCCGGCCGACAGCGAGTTCCTCACCGAGCAGGTCGGCGAAGGCCGCGTCGTCATCCTCTCGCGCGGCTACGGCAACTGCCGCATCACCACGACGCGGCTGCCGCGCACCTGGCGCGTCACCTACTTCAACAGCACCGACATCAACATCCTGGACACGCTCGAAGTCTGCCGCGTGCCCGAAGTGGCCTGCGCCTCGCTCGAGGACCTCGAAGACTCGGCCCAGCGGCTGGCCGAGGTGCTCGACTGGGTCGAGGCGCCCTGATCGCAACGGCCGCGCCGCGAAGGACCACGATGCGTACCGCCACGTTCGAAGGCAGCTACCTCGGTGACCGCGCGCGCCTGCCGCGCGACGCGTGCATGGAGTGCAAGATCTGCTGGTACCGCTACGACCCCTCCGAAGGCGACGCGCAGTGGCAGGTGCCCCCCGGCACGCCGTTTGCCGAACTGCCCGCGCACTGGTGCTGCCCGCAATGCGATGGGGCGGCCGAGCAGTTCATGGTGGTCGGCGAGGGCGGCGCGGGAGCGGGTGCGTGAACCTCGGGGCGTTGCATGGAGCGTGGCCGACGCCGGGTGCCTTGCCGGAGGCGCACGAGGCGAGGCACGGGGCCATGGGAGAGGCGGTCCGGGACGCGGTGCCGCCTGCGGTCGCGGCGGGCCATGCAGCCCACAACGCCGCGCTGGAATGCCGCGTGCGCGAACTGGAGCGCGTCTATCGCCAGATCGAGACCACCAAGATGGCCGGCCTGGGCATCACGCACCCGAAGCTCGAAGTGGCGGCAGTGGATTTCGCCGCCGAGCCCACGGGCGGTGCGGCCGGCGTCCTGGTCACGCCGTGGTTCATGAACCTCGTGTGGCTTCCGGACGAGCAGGCGGCGCGGCGCGATGCCGTCGAGGGCCAGGCTTCGGCCGAACCCCCGCTGGGCGTGGGCGTGTCGCGCGCCCGGGCCATCGGCTGCGAAGTCATCGAGTTCCTGGGTGCCTGCGAGGCGGGGCTCGGACCCTTCGAGACCTGCTCGCTCTTCTCGCCGATGTTCGATTTCGTCGACCAGGCCGCGGCGGTGGCCACCGCACGCGAAGTGCTGCGCCTGCTGCGGCAGGCAGGCGACCCTGCCGCCGCCCCCTGCCCTGCACCGGGCGAGCACGCGCCAGCCGAGAACGGTGGCCGCGCTGCACCGGCCGCCTCGCGCCGTGCCTTCCTGCTCGGCCGGCCGTCTTCGTGATTGCGGCAAGATCTCGTTGCCCCCATCGCCCGCCGCACCTTCATGGACCCCTCGCCTGCCGCCGTGACAGGGGCTCCTGCGTCCCCAGCGGAGGCCGCCCTGTGGCTGCGCCAGCGGCCCGAGGGCAGCTGGCAGTGGGCCAGCACGCGGCAGGAATGGGCGGGGAGGCTGCTGCGCGGGCGGGCGGCCGACGAAGCGCCGCGCCTGCTGCCCGCGCTCTACGCGCTGTGTGGCGGCGCACACCGCCTTGCCGCCCGGCACGCGGTGGCCGCAGCGAGTGGCGAGGCCGCCTCCGCCACCGAAGTCGATGCGCAGGCGCTGCAGGTGGATACGCTGCGCGAGCACCTGCGGCGCCTGTGGCTCGACGGGCCGCGGCTGATGCTGACCGGCCCCGCGGGCCAAGGCGCATCCGCCGGGCCGGCGGCAAGCCCGGGCCCCCCAGCGCCGGGCAGTGGCGAGATGGCGATGACACTGGCCCGCTGCCCCTACCTCGGCAACGAGGCCACGCTCGACGACGCTGCCCACTGCGAAGGTCGGCGCTGGGTGGAGGAGCATGTCTTCGGCACCGATCCCGACGAGTGGCTGGCCGCGTGGCGCATCGACCCGGCTACCGTGGCCCAGCGGTGGTCCACCTACGGGCAAGCCACGGCGTCGCTGGTGCCGTGGCCCGCGCGCTGGCTGGCGGCGGTGCGCCAGCGGCTGGGCGCGCTGGCGCAGCCGCCACAACCGCTGCGCGTCGCTGCGGACCCGCAGGCCCTGCGAACCCTGGCCACCCAGCTGCGCAGCCAGTCTGGCTTCGCGCTGGCGCCCACGATCGGCGGCCGCCCGGCCGAAACGGGCTGCTGGACGCGCCTGGCCGACCCGCTGGCCTGGTCCACCGCGACGGCGCGGGCGCACCCCTACGCACCGCTGTGGATGCGCCACGCCGTGCGGCTGGCCGACATCGCGCACCTCAGCGGCCCGCTCGGTGCGCACTGGCTGGCGCAGGGTGCGCTGGCCACCGGCGAGCGCGAGGGCCTTGGCTGGTGCGAGATGGCGCGCGGCCTGCTCGTGCACTGGGTGCGGCTGGGCGATCACGGGGCCATCGCCGACTACCGCGTGCTCGCCCCCACCGAGTGGAACTTCCACCCGCAGGGCGCCGCCGCACGGTGGCTGCTGGAAGCCGCCGCGGCGCACGCGCTGGCGGGCGCGGAGGTGCCGGCCGGCCCTTCCGGCGCGGCACTGCTTGACGTGGCGCAGGTGCGTGCCTTCGTGGCTGCCTACGATCCTTGCGTGGAACTGCGTATCGAGGCCATGCACCCGGAAGGCGCGGCGCGGCGCGCGCCGCCTGGCGATCTGGCGGTGCAGTCCGGCGCCCCGGAAGCACCGGCGCGCCATGCATGAGATGAGCCTGGCCGGCGGCGTTCTGCGCGTGGTGGAGCAGGCCGCAGCGCGCGAGCCCTTCGCCCGCGTGCGGCGGCTCACGCTCGAAGCCGGCGCGCTGGCCGGCGTGGAGGTTCGCGCGCTGCGTTTCGCGCTCGAAGCCATCGCGCCCGGCACCTGCCTCGAGGGTGCCGAGATCGAAATCGAGGAGCCGCCGGGCCAGGCCTGGTGCATGCGGTGCGCCGCCACGGTGGCCATCGCCCAGCGCAGCGACGCCTGCCCGCACTGCGGCGGCTACCAGCTGCAGCCCACCGGCGGCACCGAGCTGAAGGTGCGCGACCTGGTCGTGCTGGATGCCTGAAACAGTCTCCAACAGGAGTACGAACCATGTGTGTCGTCTGCGGATGCGGTGCCACCGGCAGCCAGCCCGGGCCTGCGCACGATCACGGCCATTCCCACCCCCACGGGCATGACCACATGCATGACCACATGCATGACCACATGCATGACCACATGCATGACCACGTGCATGACCACGTGCATGACCACGTGCATGACCACGTGCATGACCACTCGCACGGCCACGACCACGACCATCCCCGTGACCCTGCGCATGGCGACGGGGGTGGCGGCGGCGTGACCGCGCTGCACGCCCCCATGACGCTGCTGGCCAGCGTCGCCACGGCACCGCGCGTCGATGCCGCCACCGGCGACCTGCACTACGGCGCCGGCGCCGCGAGGGTCTCGGTGCCCGGCATGAGCCAGGCCCGCGCGATCAAGCTCGAGATCGACGTGCTCGGCGAGAACAACCGCATCGCTGCGGCCAACCGCGCCCACTTCGCGAGCCACGGCATCCGCGCGCTCAACCTCGTCTCCAGCCCCGGATCGGGCAAGACGACGCTGCTGTGCGCAACGATCCACGCGCTGCGCGAGCGCGCCCCGGCACTGCCGGTGGCCGTGATCGAAGGCGACCAGCAGACCAGCCACGATGCCGATCGCATCCGCGCCACCGGCGCGCCGGCGATCCAGGTCAACACCGGCAAGGGCTGCCACCTCGATGCGCAGATGGTCGGCGAGGCGTTCGCGCGCCTGCCGCTGCACGGCGCGCACCATCACGCGCGCGAGGGTCCGCAGGATCATGTGCATGACCCTGCGAACCCGTTGCCCGACGGTGCCGGTGGCCTGCTGTTCATCGAGAACGTCGGCAACCTCGTCTGCCCGGCGGTATGGGACCTGGGCGAGGCGGCCAAGGTCGCCATCCTCTCGGTCACCGAAGGCGAGGACAAGCCGATCAAGTACCCGGACATGTTCGCCGCGGCGCGGCTGATGGTGCTGAACAAGGTCGACCTGCTGCCGCACGTGGACTTCGACATCCCGCGCTGCATCGACTACGCGCGGCGCGTCAACCCCGGCATCGAGGTGCTGCTGGTCTCGGCGCGCACGGGCACCGGCATGCCGGCGTGGATCGACTGGCTGCTGGCCAGTCTCGAGGCGGCATGATCGAGTTGCGCCGCGCCGAGCTGCCGCGCGCCGCCCCGGCGCACGTGCTCGCGCTGGGCGCCTTCCTCAAGAACCAGGCCTGCCTGGTGCGCGGGGGCGAGGTGTGGTGGTCGCCGCTGCACGGCGACCTCGGCACGCCCGAGGCCTGTGCGGCGCTGAGCGAGTCCACCGAGGCGCTGCTCCGGCGGGCCGATGGCCGCATCGACGCGGTCGCACACGACCTGCACCCCGACTTCCACAGCACGCGCCTGGCGCTCGGGGTCGCGCAGCGGCTTGGCGTGCCGGCAATTGCCGTGCAGCACCACCACGCGCACATCGCCGTCGTGCAGGCCGAGCAGGGCTGGACGGAACGGCGCGTGATCGGCCTGGCGCTGGACGGCGTGGGCCTGGGTACCGACGGCCTCGCGTGGGGCGGCGAGGTGCTCGCCGTCGCAGGGGCGCACTTCGAGCGCCTGGCGCACCTGCCCGAGCTGGCGCTGCCCGGCGGCGACGTCGCCGCGCGCGAGCCGTGGCGGCTGGTGGCCGCGCTGCTGCACACCGCCGGCCGCGCGGCCGAGATCGTGCCGCGGCTGGCGCCCCATGTCGGCGAGCCGCTGGCGCGCGGCGTGGCCATGCTGCTGGCGAAGAACCTGAACTGCCCGCGCACCACCAGCGCCGGGCGCTGGTTCGACGCCGCCGCCGGCGCCCTCGGCCTGAACCTGCGCCAGGCGCACGAGGCCGAGGCCGCGATGGCGCTCGAAGTTGCGGCCACGGCCTGGCTGCGGTCCGCGGCCGAAGCGCCGCCGGACGCCGGCCTCGCCGCGCTCGACCTGCGGCCGCTGGTCACCGCGCTGCTCGACGAGCCCGATGCTGGCCGCGGCGCGGCGCGCTTCCACCTGGCGCTGGCGAGGAGCCTGGTGGCCGCCGTGCAGTCCGAGGCGCACGGCGCGCCGGCAGCCGCTGCGCGCCCGGCGGGCGGGCCGGAGTCGGGCCGTTCGCCCCTCGACGTCGTGCTGGGGGGCGGTTGCTTCTTCAACCGCCTGCTCAGCCGGCTGGTCGAGCGAGGTCTGGCCGCAGCGGGTTGCCGCGTCTGGCGCCCGGGCACCGTGGGCGTGGGCGACGCCGGCCTGGCACTCGGCCAGGCCTGGGTGGCGGCACTGCAAATGGCCCCGCGGCGCGCCGGCACCTTCGCCGACACCAGCGCCCGCCATGCAACCGAGCCGGCTGTCGCCGCAACCTCCGAGGAGACCTGAGCCATGTGCCTTGCCCTGCCCGCGCGTGTCGTCGCTGTGCTCGACGACCTGCACGCGCAGATCGACCTGGGCGGCGTGCGCAAGACGATCTCGATCGCGCTGGTGCCCGAGGCGCAGCCCGGCGACTACGTCATCGTGCACGTCGGCCACGCCATCGGCCTGGTGGACCCCGCAGAGGCCGAGCGCACGCTGGCACTCTTCGCCGAGATGGGGGCGGGCGAAAGCGCGGCCGCCCACACAGCGCCGCTAGGCGGGGCGGGGACATGAAGTACGTCGACGAGTTCCGCGACGGCGCCACCGCCGCGCGCATGGCCGAACGCATCGCTGCCGAGGTGCGGCCCGATCGCCGCTACAGCTTCATGGAGTTCTGCGGCGGCCACACGCACGCCATTGCGCGCTACGGCATCGCCGAGCTGCTGCCTGCCAGCGTGCGCATGATCCACGGCCCCGGCTGCCCGGTGTGCGTGCTGCCGATCGGCCGCATCGACCAGGCGATCCACCTCGCACTCGAGCGCGGCGCCATCGTCTGCACCTACGGCGACACCATGCGCGTGCCGGCCTCGCCAGCGGCCGGGCCGGCCCAAGGCGGGCAGCCGCCCCTCGCGGGGCGCGAGCCGCCGGCGGCCCGCGGGCACCCCGAGTCCCTCAGCCTGACCAAGGCCAAGGCGCGCGGCGCCGACATCCGCATGGTGTATTCGGCCGCCGACGCGCTGAAGCTGGCGCGCGAGAACCCGGCGCGCGAAGTGGTCTTCTTCGCCATCGGCTTCGAGACCACCACGCCACCCACCGCGCTGGTCATCCGGCAGGCCGCGGCCGAGGGCGTGAAGAACTTCAGCGTGCTCTGCTGCCATGTGCTGACCCCGAGCGCCATCACCCACATCCTCGAGTCGGCCGAGGTGCGCGAGTACGGCACGGTGCCGATCGACGGCTTCATCGGCCCGGCGCACGTCAGCATCGTCATCGGCACGCAGCCCTACGAGCACTTTGCACAGGAGTACCGCAAGCCGGTGGTCATCGCCGGCTTCGAGCCGCTGGACGTGATGATGGCGATCCGCATGCTCGTGCGCCAGGTCAACCAAGGCCGCGCCGAGGTAGAAAACGAGTTCTCGCGCGCCGTCACGCGCGAGGGCAACCGCACCGCGCAGGCGCTGGTGGGCGAGGTCTTCGAGCTGCGCGAGCGCTTCGAGTGGCGGGGCCTGGGCGAAGTGCCGTACAGCGCGTTGAAGATCCGCCCGGCGTATGCCCAGTTCGACGCCGAGCGCCGCTTCGGGCTCGCCTACCAGGGCGTGCCCGACCACAGGCAGTGCGAATGCGGCGCCATCCTGCGGGGCGTGAAGCGGCCCACCGACTGCAAGCTGTTCGGCACCGTGTGCACGCCCGAGAACCCGATGGGTTCGTGCATGGTGTCCAGCGAAGGTGCCTGCGCGGCGCACTACTCGTATGGCCGCTTCCGGGACATCCAGGTTGTCGCCGCCTGAGGCCGCAGGCAAGCTGCGCCGGCGATGAAGAAGCCCGACTACATCCGCCCGCTGGACCTCAAGGCCGGCCGCGTGGACATGAACCACGGCGCCGGCGGGCGCGCCGGCGCGCAGCTCGTGGAGGAGGTGTTCGCGCGCGCCTTCGACAACGCGCCGCTCAGGCAGGGCAACGACGGCGCGCTGCTGGACATCCCCGCCGGCCACCGCCTGGTGATGGCCACCGACGGGCACGTCATCTCGCCGCTGTTCTTTCCCGGCGGTGACATCGGCTGCCTGGCGGTGCACGGCACCGTCAACGACGTGGCCATGCTCGGCGCCAGGCCGCTGTACCTGGCGGCCAGCTTCATCCTCGAAGAGGGCTTCCCGCTCGCCGACCTGAAGCGCATCGCCGACTCGATGGCCGCCGCCTCGCGCGACGCCGGCGTGCCGGTGGTCACCGGCGACACCAAGGTCGTCGAGCAGGGCAAGGGCGATGGTGTCTTCATCGCCACCACCGGCGTCGGCGTGGTGCCCCTCGGCCGCGACATCGGCGGCGCGAACGCCAAGGCCGGCGACGTGGTGCTGGTATCGGGGCCGATCGGCGACCATGGCGTGGCGATCCTGTCGCTGCGCGAGTCGCTCGAATTCGAGACCACCATCGAGAGCGACACCGCGGCACTGCACGGCCTCGTCGCGGCGATGCTGGCTGCGGTGCCCGAAGGCGCCATCCGCACGCTGCGCGACCCCACGCGCGGCGGGTTGGCAACCACGCTCAACGAGGTTGCGCGCCAGTCTTCGGTGGGCATGCTGCTGCATGAAGCGGCCATCCCGGTGCGGGCCCAGGTCGAGGCAGCGTGCGAGCTGCTGGGGCTCGACCCCCTGTACATCGCCAACGAAGGCAAGCTCATTGCCATCGTCGCACCCGCGCATGCCGATGCGGTGCTGGCGGCGATGCGCGAGCACCCGCTCGGCCGCGACGCGGCGTGCATCGGCGTCGTGCAGGACGACCCGCACCGTTTCGTGCAGATGACCACGCGCTTCGGCGGCAAGCGGGTGGTCGACTGGCTGTCGGGCGAGCCGCTGCCGCGGATATGTTGACCCCCCCGAAGCGCCTTCGGCGCCTCCTCCCAGGGGGCACCGCCAGCGGCCCGGCAGAGCCGGTTCCGCGGCGGTCGCCGGGCTTGGACCGGCCACCGGGCCCGTCGCGCGGTGCACTCGTTCGCTCATGAGGGTCCTGCTGCTCGCTCATGCCTTCAACGGCCTCGCGCAGCGGCTGTTCGTGGCGCTGCGCGAGGCCGGGCATGCGGTGTCGGTGGAACTGGACATCGCCGACGCCGTCACCGAGGAGGCCGTGGCGCTGTGGAACCCCGATGTGGTGATCGCACCGTTCCTGAAACGGCGCATTCCGGAGTCGGTGTGGTCGCGGCGCCTGTGTCTCGTCGTGCACCCCGGGCCACCGGGCGACCGCGGGCCTTCGGCGCTGGACTGGGCCATCCTGCAGGGCCGGCGCGTGTGGGGCGTCACCGTGCTGCAGGCAGTGCAGGACCTCGACGCCGGGCCGGTGTGGGCGTGGCAGGCGTTCGCCGTGCCGGCGGGGCTGAGCAAGGCGAGCCTGTATCGGCGCGCGGTGTGCGAGGCAGCGGTGCCGGCGGTGATGGCGGCACTGGCGCGCGTGGTGCCGGGCTCGCCCAAGCCCGCGCCGCCGGAGTTGGCGGCAGACGCACCGCAGAGTCCTGGCGCAGCGGCGAGCGCCGCAGTGCCCGTGGCGGAATCGGCCGAGGCCGGCGGCTGGCAGCCGCTCGTCACCCGCGAGCAGCGCGCGATCGACTGGGTGCGGCACGACAGCGCCGAGGTGCTGCGCCGCATCCGCAGCGCCGACAGCCACCCCGGCGCGCTGGGCGAGCTGTTCGGCGAGGTCTGCCGGCTCTACGACGCGCACGATTCGACGGCCGCCACGCGCGAGCGCGTGCCCACGTTCGCGTGGGCGGCTCCGGGCACCGTGCTCGCGCACCGCGGGCCCGGGCTGCTGGTGCGCACGCGCGACGGCGCGGTGTGGGTGGGCCACGTGCGGCGCGAGGGCTGGCGCTGCCTGGAAGAGGTGGGCGCGCGCGAGCCCGCGCCGTCGGTCAAGCTGCCTGCCGCGCAGGCCTTCTCGCTGCAGGCGGCGGGCCTGCCGGAGCTGGGCGTGCCGCTGCACCGGGAAGACGGCGGCGCGCACGAGATCCAGGAGTGGGACGAGCTGCGCTACGTCGAGCGCGCGCCTGCCGAGGTGCCGGGGGCGCGCGTGGGCTGGCTGGAATTCGCCTTCCACAACGGCGCGCTGTCCGAGCGCCAGGCCGCGCGGCTGATCGACGCGCTGCGCTTCGCCCGGCAGCGCGACACGCGGGTGCTGGTGCTGGCCGGTGGCCCGGACTTCTTCTGCAACGGCATCCACCTGCACGAGATCGAGGCCGCGTCGCAGCGCGCCGGCGACGGCGCTGCCGACGCCTCGATGCGCCATATCGAGGCGATTGACGATGTGTGCCTGGCGATCCTGCAGATGACCGACCGGCTCACGGTGAGCGCGCTGCGCGGCAACGCCGGCGCCGGCGGCTGCTTCCTCGCGCTGGCGGCCGACCACGTGTGGCTGCGCGAGGGCCTCGTGCTCAACCCGCACTATCGCAACATGGGCAACCTGCACGGCAGCGAGTACTGGACCTACCTGCTGCCCCGGCGCGCCGGCCGCGAGCGCGCCGACGCGGTGATGCGTGAGCGGCTGCCGATGGGCGCGCGCGCCGCAGTGGCGCTGGGCCTGGCCGACGAGGTGCTGGTGCCGGGTGAGGCCAGCGATCCCCAGGCGGGTTCAGCCGCGGCGTTGTCGCCCCTCGAGGCCTTCGAAAGGCTGGCCTGGCGGCGTGCGCTCGACCTCGCCTCCGCGCCGGACATCGCCGGGCGCATCGCAGCGAAGGCCGCGCGCCGCGCCGTCGACGAGGCCGCCAAGCCGCTGGCCGCCTACCGCGCCGAAGAGCTGGCGCAGATGCGCCGCAACTTCTACGGCTTCGACCCCAGCTACCACGTGGCGCGGCACTACTTCGTGCACCGCAAGCCGCACGCGCGCACGCCGCGGCAGATCGCCCTGCACCGCTGAACGCGCGGTTCCGTCACCGCCATGAGCGCCCCCGCCCCCCCGGCTCCGGCCGACGCGCTGCCGCTGGTGCTGGTGGTCGACGACGAGGTGCGCTCGCAGGAGGCCATGCGCCGCACGCTGGACGAGGACTTCCGCATCCTGTGCGCCAGCGACGCCGACGCCGCCCGAGACCTGCTCGAGCGGCACGACGTCGCGGTGATCCTGTGCGACCAGCGCATGCCGGGCTCGAGCGGCGTCGACTTCCTCAAGGAAGCGCGCGAGCGCTGGCCCGAAGTGGTGCGCATCGTCATCTCGGGCTACGCCGACAGCGAAGACATCATCGCCGGGATCAACGACGCCGGCATCTACCAGTACGTGCTCAAGCCCTGGGTGCCCGAGCACCTGTTGACCACGGTGCGCGGTGCGATCGAGGCCGCGTCGCTTCAGCGCGGCCTGCAGCGCGTGGAGATCGACCTGCGCAGCGGCCCCGGCGTGCTGCGCCAGCGCAAGGGCGCGAAGCTCGAGCTGGCCCGGCGCCTGTTTCACTTCGATCGCATCGTGCGCGCGCCGGGCAGCCCGCTGGATGCGCTGTGCGCGCTGGCCGCGCGCGTGGCGCGCCACGACCTGTCGGTGCTGGTGCTTGGCGAATCGGGCACCGGCAAGGAGCTGATGGCGCGCGCCATCCACTACGCGAGCCCCCGGCATGCCGGGCCGTTCGTGGTGGAGAACTGCGCGGCGATTCCCGACACGCTGCTGGAAAGCGAGCTCTTCGGCCACAAGCGCGGTTCGTTCACCGGCGCGGTGGAAGACCATGCCGGCCTTTTCCCGCGGGCGCACGGCGGCACGATCTTCCTGGACGAGATCGGCGAGACCTCGCCGCTGTTCCAGGTGAAGCTGCTGCGCGTGCTGCAGGAGGGCGAGGTGCGGCCGGTGGGCGCGACGCGGGCGGTGCCGGTGGACGTGCGCGTCATCGCCGCGACGCACCGCGACCTCGAGGCCGACGTGCGTTCCGGGCGCTTCCGCGAGGACCTGTACTACCGCATCGCCACGTTCACGCTGGCGATGCCGCCGCTGCGCGAACGGCCCGGCGACGTGGTGCCGCTGGCCGAGGCATTGCTGGCCGACGTCTGCCGCGAACTGGGCGTGGCGGCCGCACGCTTCGACGACGATGCCCAGGCGGTGCTGATGGGCTACCCGTGGCCGGGCAACATCCGCGAGCTGCGCAACGAGATCGCGCGCGCGGTCGCGCTGGCCGACGAAGCCGGCGGTGCGGCGGGTGCCACCCTCCGCGCAGCGGCGCTGTCGACGCGCCTGCTGAACGGGCAGACCGGGGCCGCTGCGGCCCGGGCCAACGGTCATGTCGCGGCGCTGCCGGCCAGCGGCACGCTGCAGGACCGCCTGGACGCCATCGAGGCGATGCTGCTGCGCGAGGTGATGCTCAGGCAGCGCTGGAACAAGACGCGCGCCGCCGAGGAGCTGGGTCTGTCACGCGTGGGGCTGCGCGCCAAGCTCCTGCGGTTCGGCATCGAGGCGCGCGACTGAGCGTGGCCCTCGCGCCCCTTCAACCGGGTGGGGGGCCCGTCGCCGCCCTCCGGCCACCACCACCCCCGGGCCCGACAAGGAGATCAACGCATGCTCAACGTGCTCTGGCTGCAAAGCGGCGGCTGTGGCGGTTGCACGATGTCGCTGCTGTGCGCCGACACGCCCGACTTCGCCGGCCAGCTGCGGGCGGCCGGCATCCGCCTGCTGTGGCACCCGGCGCTGTCGGCGGAGTGCGGCACCGAGACGCTCGACGTGCTCGAGGCATGCCTGTCGGGCCGCGAGCGGCTGGATGTGCTGTGCGTCGAAGGGGCACTCCTGCGTGGCCCGCACGGCAGCGGGCGCTTCCATGTCCTGGCCGGCACCGGCGAGCCGATGATCCACTGGGTGCGCCGGCTGGCGCGGGTGGCGGCGCACGTGGCGGCAGTGGGCAGTTGCGCGGCCTGGGGCGGGGTGAGCGCCACCGGCGCCAACGCCACCGAGGCCTGCGGACTTCAGTACGAAGACGACCACAAGGGAGGACTGCTCGGTGCCGGGTTCCACGCCCGCGGCGGCCTGCCGGTGATCAATATCGCCGGCTGCCCCACGCACCCGGGCTGGGTGCTCGACACGCTGATGGCGCTGGCCGCCGGCCACTTCGGCGCGGCCGACCTCGACCCGCTGCAACGCCCGCGCTTCTACGCCGACCACTTGGTGCACCACGGCTGCGCGCGCAACGAGTTCTACGAGTTCAAGGCCAGCGCCGAGCACCCGAGCGACCTCGGCTGCCTGATGGAGCACATGGGCTGCAAGGGCACGCAGGCGCACGCCGACTGCAACACGCGGGCATGGAACGGCGAGGGCTCGTGCACGCGCGGCGGTTATGCCTGCGTGAGCTGCACCGAACCCGGCTTCCAGGACCCCGGCCATCCGTTCGACAAGACGCCCAAGCTCGCGGGCATCCCGATCGGCCTGCCCACCGACATGCCCAAGGCGTGGTTCGTGGCGCTGGCGTCGCTGTCCAAGAGCGCCACGCCCAAGCGCGTGAAGAGCAACGCGACCGCCGACCACGTGGTCGTCACGCCCGCCATCCGCAAGACGCGCCGATGACTCGGCCGCCCCCCGCAGCGCCTTCGGTGCCTCCCCCCTGGGGGCGCCGCCAGCGGCCCGGCGAGGCCGGTACTGCGCCGGCCACCGGGCACGGTCGTTCTGCATCAGGGAGGCCGGCTTGACATCGCCGCAGGCCGGCCGCGCCGGAGCCGCGACGCGGGAACCGGGCGCTACGGGAGCTTCTCGCCTGGTCGTCGGCCCCTTCAACCGCGTCGAGGGCGATCTCGAAGTGCGGCTCACGGTGGCGGACGGTCGCGTCGAGCATGCCAAGGTGGTGGCTTCGATGTACCGGGGCTTCGAGCCGATGCTCGCCGGCCGGGACCCGCGCGATGCGCTGGTCATCGTGCCGCGCATCTGCGGCATCTGCTCGGTGAGCCAGTCGGTGGCTGCGGCACGCGCGCTTGCCGGGCTGGGCGGCCAGAGCGCGCCGCCCAACGGCGTGCACGCCATCAACCTGATGCTGGCGTGCGAGAACCTGGCCGACCATCTGACGCACTTCTACGTCTTCTTCATGCCCGACTTCGCGCGCGAGGCCTACCGCGGCCGGGTGTGGTTCGAGACGGTGAGCGATCGATTCACCGCGCTGGCCGGCCGGCACGCGCGCGCCGCGCTCGCTGCGCGCCAGCGCTGGTTCACCATGCTCGGCACGCTGGGCGGCCGGTGGCCGCACACGCACAGCGTGCAGCCGGGCGGCAGCTCGCGCGCCATCGACGGCAGCGAGCGCGTGCGGCTGCTGGCCCGCGTGCGCGAGTTCCGCGCCTTTCTCGAAGACACGCTGTTCGGCGCCCCGCTCGAAGAGGTGGCGGCGCTGTCGTCGCTGGCCGCGCTCGATGCCTGGCACTCGCGCGATGCCGGCCGCGGCGACCTGCGGCTCTTTCTGGGCATCACCGGCGACCTCGGTCTCGCCGCGCTGGGCGAAGGGCCGGGCCGCTACCTGAGCCACGGGGCGTTCCATGGCCCCGACGGCCGGCCGGCCCTGGCGCAGGGCTGGCTCGATCTGGCGCACAGGGGGGAGCGCCCGGTCGCGCAGCCGGTGCCCTTCGATCGCCTGAGCGAAGACGCCACCCATGCGTGGCTGGTCGGTGACGCTTCAGACGCACGCCACCCACGAGAGGGACAGACCGTGCCCGTGCCCGACAAGGCAGGGGCCTACACATGGAACAAGGCACCGCGGCTCGCGGGCCAGGTGGTGGAGACCGGTGCGCTGGCGCGCCAGCTGGTGGCCGGCAATCCGCTCATCGGCGAGTTCGTCGCCGAGCGTGGCCGAGGTGTCGCCGCGCGCGTGCTGGCGCGGCTGCACGAGCTGGCGATCGTCACTCTTTGGGCCGAGAGCTGGCTGCAGGCCATCCGCCCGGGCGAGCCGTTCCATGTGCCGGCCGAGCTGCCGGCGCACGGGCAGGCCGCGGGGCTGGCCGAGGCGGCGCGCGGTGCGCTCGGCCACTGGGTCACGGTGCGCGACGGGCGCATCGCCAACTACCAGATCGTCTCGCCGACGAGCTGGAACTTCTCGCCGCGCGACGGCGCGGGCGCACCCGGCGCGCTGGAGCAGGCGCTGGCCGGCGCGCCGGTTCTTCCGGGTGAGGCATCGCCGATGGCCGTGCAGCACATCGTGCGCTCGTTCGACCCGTGCATGGTGTGCACGGTGCATTGAGATGGAAGCCCCGGTTCCCGCTGCCCCACCGGGCCCGGCCAGCCGGGCCAGCCAGGCGCTGCCGTACGACGCCACGCAGGCCCAGCGCCTGGAGGGCGTGGACGAGTCGACCTGGCTCGACGTGATCCACAAGATGGAAGAGGTCTACCAGCAGCTGCTCGCCGACGAGGTGGCGCTGGAGGAGAAGAACAGCGAGCTCGAACAGCAGCAGCAGTTCATCTTCAGCCTGCTGTCGTCGATGAGCGATGTGCTCGTGGCCACCGACCACGAAGGCCGCATCGAGGAAACCAACGCGGCGCTGTGCGAGCTGGTGGGCCGCAACGACGAGGCGTTGCGCGGCGAACGCTTCGCGCTGCTGATCGCCGACGAACTGGGCCTCGAACGCCTGAGGAGCGTGACCGAGCCCGTGGCGGCGCGCCATGCCGCTGCCGCGATCGAAATCGATCTCGTCGACCGTCACGGCCAGCGCGTGCCGGTGGACTTCAACTGCACGGCGCGGCTGACGAGCGCCGGACGCCGCGTGGGCCATGTCTTCGTCGGCCGGCCGATGGGTGAGCTCAAGCGCGCCTATCACCAGCTGCGCGAGGCGCACGAGGCGCTCAAGCGCACGCAGCAGCAACTGCTGCACAGCGAAAAGATGGCCTCGCTCGGCCGCCTGGTGGCCGGCGTGGCGCACGAGCTGAACAACCCGATCAGCTTCGTGCTCGGCAACGTGCACGCACTGGAGCGCTATGCCGAGCGGCTGCGCAGGTATCTGGGCGCGGTGCATGCGGGCGCCGGTGCGCCCGAGCTGGCGGCCTTGCGTCGCGAGCAGCGCATCGACCACACCCTGGCGGACCTGCCCTCGCTGATGCAGGGCACGCTCGAAGGCGCGCAGCGCACCGCCGACATCGTCGCCGGCCTGAAGCGCTTCTCCGCCATGGACCGCGAGGAGCGCGAGCCGGTGGAGATCCACACCATCGTCGAGCGCGCGATCCACTGGGTGCGCAAGGGCACCGCCCCGGCGTTCGAAGTGCACTACCGGCCCGGGCCGGCCTGCTGGGTGCGCGGAAACGCCGGGCAACTGCTGCAGGTGTTCATGAACCTGGTGCAAAACGCCTATGACGCCGCCGCCTTGCCGTCGGCCGCGCAGCCCGGTCCGCCGGGTCTGTGGATCGAGGAGCAGGCCCAGCCGGGGCAGGTGTGCCTCGTGTTCCGCGACAACGGGCCGGGCATTGCCGAGGAAAACCTGTCGCGCGTGTTCGACCCGTTCTTCACCACCAAGGCGGTGGGCAAGGGCACCGGGCTCGGCCTGTCGATCAGCTACGGCATCGTCGAGCGGCACGGCGGCAGCCTGGCGGCGCGCAACGCCGCCGGCGCGGCGCCCAGCGGCGCCGTGTTCGAGGTTGTGCTTCCCACCTGTGCGCCGCCGGCGCCGCCCGGGCCCGCCGCACGCGGCTGAGCCCGGGCGGGCCTGCTCAACGCGCGGCCACCGTCAGGCCGGCGGCCTGGCGCAGCGGCTGGCGCGACAGCGCGAACGAGCCGCTGTCCTCGCCGGCAATGGCCGCAGAGGTCAGCGTGCCGGCGATCGCGCGGCGTTCCGCCAGCACCTCTGCGCGCACATCGTCGCGCGATTTCAGGCTCTTCGCCGCCGCCATGTGGTTGTAGCTCGTGGACCACACGCGCATCGAACCGTCGCGCCGGGCCTGGGCCAGTTCGGCCTGCACGTCGGCGCGCGTCACGGTGCCGACGCCGGCGGTGGGGTAGTCGTAGGTCGCTTCCTGGGCCAGGGCGGCGCCGGAGGCAAGGGCGGCCAGCGTCGCGGCCAGGATCGTCATGCGGGTGTTCATTGCGCTTCCTTCTGGGGTTGAACGTCATCAACGACGTGAAGGCATTGTTTGAAGCGCACCCGCTCGCCGCCGGACGGCCCGATGACAACTTCGTCATCTTCGCCGGCCACGCCGGGAGGCCGTTTGCGCAGCCGCCTTGCGCGCGGTCAACGCCCACTGCCGGCAGGCGCCCACCATCCATGCCAGCGCGCCGCGCGGCCTTGATCCTTCGCGTGGCGCGCCTGTCACGACCGCAGCGAGGCACGCGATGAAACGCATCGTCATCCTGGGCGCTGGCACCGGTGGCGTGTTGTGCGCCAACCTGCTGGCCCACAAGCTCGACCTGCGCGAATGGTCGATCACCGTCATCGACCGCGCAGAGCAGCATGTCTACCAGCCGGGGCTGCTGTTCATTCCGTTCGGCCTGTACGGCTACAGGGGCGCCGAAGACGTGGTGCGCCCGATCT
Organism: Rubrivivax sp.; assembly: GCA_016788525.1. Taxonomy (GTDB): domain Bacteria; phylum Pseudomonadota; class Gammaproteobacteria; order Burkholderiales; family Burkholderiaceae_C; genus Rubrivivax. The sequence continues at coordinate 1,675 of JAEUPD010000053.1, read as the reverse complement.
CGAGCCCTCTGCCGCGCGGCGCCACGCTGGTGGGCGCCGACATCCGGCACATCGACACCTCGAAGCGCGAGGTGCGCACGAGCCATGGCGTGTGGCCCTACGACTTCCTGATCTGCGCGCTGGGCTGCCGCCCCGCACCCGAAGAGGTGGAAGGCATGGCCGGCGCGATGGGCCGCGACGTGCACACCTTCTACACGCTGGAAGGGGCCTTGGCGATGCAGGCGCCGCTGCAGCTGATGAACAGGGGGCGGCTGGTGATCGACATCTGCGAGATGCCGATCAAGTGCCCGGTGGCGCCGCTGGAGTTCGCGTTCCTCGCCGACTACTTCTTCCGCCAGCGCGGCGTGCGCGAGCGCATCCACATCTCGCTGGTCACGCCGTACACGGGCGCCTTCACCAAGCCCAACGCCAACCGCATCCTGTCCAAGGTGGCCGCGGACAAGGGCATCATGGTGGTGCCCAACTTCGCCGCCGCATCGGTGGACGCTGCGGCGCGCACGCTGTCCACCTTCGACGGCCGCAAGGTGGAGTACGACCTCCTGTGCGCGATCGCACCGAACCTCGGCCCGGCGGTGCTGGACGAGTCCGGCCTTGGCGACGGTGCCGGCTACGGCGTCACCGACCCGCGCACGCTGCAAAGCCGCAAGGCCGAGCGCGTGTACCTGCTGGGCGACAACACCAACGTCTCCACGTCGAAGGCCGGATCGGTGGCGCACTTCGAGGCCGAGACGGTGGTGGAGAACCTCCTGCGCGAGATCGACGGCCAGCCGCCGCTGCCCAGCTTCGACGGCCACGCCAACTGCTTCGTCGAGACCGGCGACCACAAGGCGATGCTGCTGGACTTCAACTACGACATCGAGCCGCTGGAGGGCTCGTTCCCGCTGCCGGTGGCGGGGCCGTTCTCGCTGCTGCAGGAAAGCCACATGAACCACTTCGGCAAGATCGCCTTCAAGTGGGTCTACTGGAACATGCTGCTGCCGGGGCTGCTGCCGATGGTGCCGCTGCTGCCTTCGCACATGAATTTCATGGGCAAGGACCTCTCCACCGCACCGCAGATGCGCCACGCCAAGACGCTGAAGGTGGCCGACGTGATGACGCGCGAGGTGGTCACCGCGCGCCAGGGCAGCGCGCTCGGGGCGCTGGCCGAGACGATGGCCAGGCGCCACATCAGCGGCGTGCCGATCGTCGATGTCGAAGACCGGCTGGTGGGCATCGTCACCGAGGCCGATTTCCTCTCGGCGATGAACCTGTCCGGCGGTGGCCTGTCGGACCTGCTCGAATCGATCGTGCGCAAGCGCCGCACCCGCAAGGGCATGGGCACGATCGTCGACGACATCATGACGCGCCAGCCCATCACCATCGCCGAAGACGCGGCGCTGAGTCAGGCGGTGGCGCTGATGGACCGCAACAAGATCAAGCGCCTGGTGGTCACCGACGAGACGGCGCGCGTGCGCGGCGTGGTCTCGCGCGGCGACCTGATGAAGCTGTTCACGAAGAAGTGAGCGGCACGGCCGCGACGCTGCGCAGGCATCGTCGTGGCGTGCACGCCTTCGGACGCCGCCTTCGGTGGTTGCAGAGGTTCGGCCCGAAGCGCGGCGCTGCACGGGATGCGATCGGCGCCCCGCAGCGTTGCGCAGGGGTCCCGGCTTGCTTGCAAGCCGGGCAGGCCGACGGT
>JAEUPD010000205.1 GCA_016788525.1 Rubrivivax sp. | reverse complement strand
CGTCTGTCAAGTCACGGGCAAGCGCCCGATGGTCGGGAACCATGTCTCCCACGCCAACAACAAGACCAAGCGCCGGTTCCTGCCGAACCTGCAGTACCGCCGCTTCTGGCTGGAGACCGAGAACCGCTGGGTGCGGCTGCGCGTGAGCAACGCCGCGCTGCGGCTGATCGACAAGGTGGGCATCGACCAGGTGGTTGCCGACCTGCGCCAGCGCGGCGAGCTCTGAGCCCCTTCAGCGAAACCAGGAGACCCCCACCATGGCCACCAAAGGCGGACGCGAGAAGATCAAGCTGGAGTCCAGCGCCGGTACCGGGCACTTCTACACCACCAACAAGAACAAGAAGACCACCCCCGAGAAGCTGGAGTTCCTGAAGTTCGACCCCAAGGCGCGCAAGCACGTGCTGTACAAGGAAGTGAAGCTCAAGTAGCGAGCTTCCGCCCCTCTGGAGAAGGCCCGCCGAGTGCGGGCCTTGTTGTTTGTACCAGTCGTTGCGCGCGCCAGGAACCCAACGCGCGCCAGGAAAAAGGGGCCCCGCAGGGCCCCTCCGTCTTCGCGTGAGTGCCTGTGGCGCTTCAGCGCACCACGGCAATCTGGTCGCGCTTGCCACCCTTGTAGGTGAACAAGGTCAGCGCGCCGTTCTTGATGTCGCCCTTGTTGTCGAACGAGATCGTGCCGGTCACGCCCTTGTGGCCGGAGGTCTTCTGCAGCACCGGCAGGTAGACCTTCGGGTCGGCCGAGTTGGCCTTCACCATCGCGGCCACCATCACGTTGACGGCGTCGTACACGTACGGGGCATACACCTGCACGTCGGCGTTGAACTTGGTCTTGAACTTGGCGCGGAAATCGTCCATCGACTTCTTGGCTTCGCCTTCGACACCACCGGCCTCGGCACACACCACCTGGCCGTCTCCCATGCCGTCTTGCGCCAGCTTGGGCAGTTCGCCCGAGCAGATGCCGTCGCCGCCGACGAACTTGGCCTGGATGCCCAATTGCTTCATCTGGCGCAGCATCGGGCCGGCCACGGCGTCCATGCCGCCGAAGAAGACGATGTCGGGCTTGCTGGCCTTGATCTTGGTCAGGATGGCGGTGAAGTCGGTCGCCTTGTCGGTGGTGAACTCGCGCGCCAGCGTCTTGCCACCCGCACCCTTCACACCCTTCTCGAACTCCTCGGCCACGCCCATGCCGTAGGCGGTGCGGTCGTCGATGACGGCGATGCTCTTGCCCTTGAGTTCCTTGACGGCGTAGCGGCCCAGCGTGCCACCCAGGTGCACGTCATCGGCCACCACGCGGAAGGTGGTCTTGTAGCCCTGGCGGGTGAACTTGGGGTTCGTGGCCGACGGGCTGATCTGCGGCACGCCGGCGTCGCTGTAGATCTTCGAGGCCGGGATCGAGGTGCCGCTGTTCAGGTGGCCGACCACGCCGTTGACCTTGCTATCCACGAGCTTCTGCGCCGCCGCGGTGCCCTGCTTCGGGTCGGCCGCATCGTCCTCGGCCAGCAACTCGAACTTGACCTTCTTGCCACCGATCGTCACGCCCTTGGCGTTCAGTTCTTCGATGGCCAGGCGGGCGCCGTTCTCGTTGTCCTTGCCCAGGTGGGCAATCTGGCCGCTGGTCGGGCCGACGTGGCCGATCTTGACGACCACGTCTTGCGCATAGGCCGCGCCACCGAGCGCGATGGCCGCTGCACCGACGATCACATTGAACTTGATCTGCATGGAGGGTCCTCCGAGTGGAAAGGTGCCTGTCTCTTCGACAAACGGGGATTCACGAAAGCGGGCGACGATACTCGAAATGCCACTCCCGCCCAAGACGGGTAACTCCGGGCATGCATCGGTTCGCCTCCGTGCCGCCGCAACGCGGCCCGTCGTCCGGCGGTGGACAGGGTCGGCACGCAGGAAACCGCGCCGAAGGGCTGGCACGCGCACTCGGGGCGGTGGCCGCAACCCTCCGCGCGGTGTCAGCCCTCGCGGCTCGTGCCAGGGGGATGGTGGATCACCTCGAAGCCGGCCGCCTTGTACTGACGCCAACGCTCCCGCCCTGCCGCCACGTCTTCAGGCGCCTCGGCGACCAGTTCGATCAGTCGCGCCTCGCCGACGGCAGCAAGCGCCAGTGGCACACCCAGATTCAGCACGACGTCGCGCGCAGGGCCCTCGGGGGGCACGGACTCGGCCAGCCAGACTGGCGTGCGGGCACGCAGCCTGCCGGGTGCCGTCTCGAGCCTGATGTGCGGCACGAACTCGCGCTCGGCGAAGGTCCACAAGGCGCGGTCCAGCGCCTCCAGCGTCCCTCGCGGCGCCACGCACAGCACCGTGGCCCCCCGCTGGAAGGCCTTGCGCAGCAGCCGGCAGGCGAACTGCGCCAGGTCGGTCACTCCGGTATGGAACTCGACGGTGCGGGCCATCGCGCGGCTCGACTCGCCCGGCAAGGGCGGCAAGTGGGCGCAGGCAGGCGCCTCAGCGCTTGCTCGACTTGCCCGCGGGTCTGCCCGCCGCGGGGCCCGACACGCGCGCCGACGCGCCGGCCTTGCCCTTCGACGCCACCTTGGCCCCGGCCTGCGACATCACCCAGCGCGCCAGCAGCGGCACCGGTCGCCCGGTGGCCCCCTTGTTCGCGCCCGAGCGCCAAGCGGTCCCGGCCACGTCCAGGTGCGCCCAGCGCAGCTTGGAGGTGAAGCGCTTGAGGAACATCGCAGCGGTGATGGCACCGCCCGCCCGCGGCCCGACGTTGGCCATGTCGGCGAAGTTGCTCTTCAACGCCTCGTCGTATTCGTCGTCCAGCGGCATGCGCCAGGCCGGGTCGAGGGCCGCATCGCCTGCGGCCAGCAGTTCGGCCGCCAGCGCATCGTCACCGCAGAACAGCCCGCTGCGATGATGGCCGAGCGCGATCACGCAGGCCCCGGTGAGCGTGGCGATGTCGACCACCGCCGCGGGCTCGAAGCGCTCGGCGTAGGTCAGCGCGTCGCACAGGATCAGGCGCCCTTCGGCATCGGTGTTGAGGATCTCGACGGTCTGGCCCGACAGGCTCTTGACCACGTCGCCCGGCTTCACCGCGCGGCCGCTGGGCATGTTCTCGCACGCCGGGATGATGCCCACCAGGTTGACCGGGGCCTTCGCGCCGGCCACCGCGCGCAGCGTGCCGAGTACGGCGGCCGCGCCGCCCATGTCGAACTTCATCTCGTCCATCTCGGCGGCCGGTTTGATGGAGATGCCGCCGGTGTCGAAGGTGATGCCCTTGCCCACCAGCACGACTGGCGCCACGCCCTTGCCGGCGCCCATCCAGCGCGCGACGATGAACTTCGGCGGCTGCTCGGAACCCTGGGCCACCGCCAGGAAGCAGCCCATGCCGAGCTTCTCGCACTGCTTGCGGTCGAGCACCTCGACCTTCAGGCCGTGACTCTTGCTCAGAGCGAGGGCCTGCTCGGCCAGGTTCGCGGGCGTGCAGTGATTGGCCGGCCGGTTGGCGCACTCGCGCGCCACCTCCACGCCGGCAGCCACCGCCTGGCCGCGGACCAGCGCCGCCTCGAGGCCGGCTTGCGCCTCCTTGGCGCACACCAGCGACACGCGCGCCAGCCTGGGCGCCGCCGGTGCGCTGGGCTTGGTGGCGCGGTAGTGGTACGCCGCGTCATGCACCGCCAGCACCAGTGCCTGGGCCGCATCAGGCTCGAGCGCGCCAGCGCCAACCACCGCCACGGCCAGGTGCACCACGCCGCCCTTCTTCAACGGCGCCACCCCGGCCGCCACCGCCTTGCGCAACGCGCGGGCGCCAGCGTCACCCGCCCATGCGAAGGCCACGCGGCGTGCCTTCACACCTTCCACGCGGTGGGCGTAAAGCCCCTGGCCCTCCTTGAACGCGAAGTCGTCCTGGGCAGCAGCCTCGACAAGCAGCTTGCCCAGCACACCGTCGAGCGCGGCCGGCACCTTGTCGCCCGCCACCAGCACCAGCAGGGCATCGGCATCGATGCCGGCGAGCCCGCTCTTGCCGGGCACGATGGTGTTGAAGTCCATAATTCCGCCGCCTGGAAAACGAAGCGCGCGATGTTATTCGATTCATCCGTTCGCAAGGAGCTCGCGCGCACCTTCGGTGCCACGCTGGTCGTCATCCTGACCATCGTGCTCACGATGTTCCTCATCCGCACCATCGGTCAGGCGGCCAGCGGCGCCGTGGCGCCGCGCGACGTGGTGCTGCTGCTGGGCTACATCGCCCTGGGGCACCTGCCCACGATGCTGGCGCTGTCGCTGTTCGTGGCCGTGGTGCTGTCGCTGGGCCGCATGTACCGCGACAGCGAGATGAGCATCTGGTTCGCCAGCGGCGTGGGCCTGTCGCGCTTCGTCAAGCCGGTGCTGCGCGCGGTGTGGCCGGTGCTGCTGGTGGTGGGGCTGCTGCTGCTGTTCGCCTGGCCCTGGGGCAACCGCAACAGCCTGGAGCTGCGCGAGCGCTATCAGCAGCGCTCCGACCTCTCGCGCGTGGCGCCCGGCGTGTTCCAGACCTCCAGCGACGGCCGCCGCGTGTTCTTCGTCGAGCGCGACGCGCGCGAGGGCGACGACGCGACCGCCGCGCGCAACGTCTTCATCCTGCACCGCGCCGACCACGCCGAGTCGGTGACCTCGGCGCGCGGCGGGCGGCTCGAGCAGAACGGCGCGGACCACTTCCTCGTGCTGGAGCGCGGCCAGCGCAACGAGGCCAACCTGCGCACCGGCGAGCATGCGCTGTCCAGCTTCGACACCTATCGCGTGCTGGCCAGCGAGCGCGCGGTGCGCGAGGCCGGAGCGCGGCCGCCGCGCGCCACCGCGACCCTGGACCTCGTGCGCAGCCCGACCCCACGCCACCAGGGCGAGCTGGCCTGGCGACTCGGCCTGCTGTTCGGTGCCGCCAACCTGGTGCTGCTGGGTGTCGGGCTGGCGGCCACCAACCCGCGCCGCGCCAGCAACTGGAACCTGCTGTTCGCGCTCCTGGCCTTCGCCATCTACTACAACCTCGTCAATCTCTCGCAAGCCTGGGTGGCCACGGAGCGCGTGTCGCTGGCCGGCGCGCTGCTGTCGGTGCATGGCGGCGCGTTCGCACTCGCACTGGGTCTGCTGTGGTGGCGCGATCATGCTGCGGTGATGCAGATGCCATGGCACCGGCGCCGCACCGGTCAGGCCGCGGCCGCGGCAGGCGTCTGAGGCTTGGGCCCGATGAGAACCGTGCGCCGGCTGCTGTACCGCGACATCGTCGCCTCGGTGGGCTTCGTCGCCCTGGCCTTCCTGGCGCTGTTCTACTTCATCGACTTCGTCGAGACCCTCGGCGAACTCGGCCCCAAGGGGCGCACCGCACTCGACGCCGCGTGGTCCGCGGCGCTGGAGATCCCCGGCCACCTCTACGAGCTGATGCCGATTGCGGTGCTGATCGGCACCATCTACTCACTGGCAAGGCTGGCGCAGTCGTCGGAGTACACCATCCTGCGCACCGGCGGCCTGGGGCCCGGCCGCGCGCTGGCGCTTCTGGCCGGGCTCGGCGTGGCGTTCAGCGCACTGACCCTGTTCGTCGGCGACTACGTCGCGCCGCGCGCCGAGCGCGAGGCCGTGCTGTTCAAGGCCCGCATGTCCGGCGGCATGCGCGTCGGCGGCGCCGGCGCCTGGCTCAAGGAACGCCGCCTCACCAGCGCGGGCGAACGCAGCTTCTCGATCAGCATCGGCGGGGCCAGCGGTCGCGGCGCGATGACCGACGTGCGCATCTTCGAGTTCGATGAGGACGGCCGGCTGCTGGTGCGTGTCGAGGCGCGCGAGGCGCAGGTGTCGGAGGACGGCACCTGGTTGCTGCAGGCGGCGGAAGAGACGCGCTGGCCGCGCGCGCGCGCCGCCGGCCAGCCGCCGGTGGAGCTGCGCCGCCACGAGCAGCTGCAATGGCCCAGCACGCTGACGCAGTCCGTGGTGGCCGCCGCCGTGCTGCCGCTGCGCACGATGAGCACCTTGGAACTGTGGCGCTACAGCGCGCACCTGGCCGACCAGGAGCAGTCGGCGCAGCGCTACCAGATCCAGTTCTGGAAGAAGGCGCTGTACCCGTTCGCCTGCCTGGTGATGGTGGCGCTCGCGCTGCCCTTCGCCTACCTGCACGCGCGTGCCGGCGGCATCAGCCTGAAAGTCTTCGGCGGCATCATGCTGGGCATCTCGTTCGTGCTGTTGAACAACCTCGCCGGCCACATCGGGCAGCTCAGCGGCTGGGCGCCGTGGGCAGCGGCGGCCTCGCCCAGCCTGCTCTTCCTGGGCCTGTCGATGGCCGCGTTCACATGGCTCGTGCGATACCGATGAGCGCCCCTTCGCTTCGCCGCCTTTCGAATGAAGCACCTGTCCGCCAGCTCGACGCCATGGGCCCGCCGATGAGCCAGGGCCTGATCCTCTTTGCGCACGGCGCGCGCGACCCCGCGTGGGCAGCGCCCTTCGAGGCCGTGGCGGCAAGGCTGCGCGCGCTGTCGCCGGGGCTCGCCGTGCGCCTGGCATTCCTCGAGTTCATGACGCCGACGCTCGGCGAGGCCGGCAGCGAACTGGTCGGCGCCGGCTGCGGCAGCGTGGCCGTCGTGCCGATGTTTCTCGGAACCGGCGGGCACGTGCGCCGCGACCTGCCCCGGCAACTGGCCCAGATGCAGGCCGCGCACCCGGCGGTCACCTTCACGCTGCACGCGGCGATCGGGGAAGTGGCATCGGTGCACGAAGCGATGGCAGTGGCCATCATGGGCGGCCTCGACCGCAACCACCGCAGCAGCCAGGCACGATGAACCTGCACCAGTTGCGTTTCGTGCAGGAGGCGGTGCGCCGCAACCTCAACCTCACCGAGACGGCGCGCGCGCTGCACACCTCGCAGCCCGGCGTCAGCAAGGCCATCCGCGAGCTCGAGCAGGAGCTCGGTGTCGAGCTGTTCGTGCGCCATGGCAAGCGGCTGACGCATGTCACCGAGCCGGGCCGCCAGATGCTGGCCTCGGTGGAGACCATCTTGCGCGAGGTGGCCAACCTCAAGCGCATCGGCCACGAATACGCCGGGCGCGACGTGGGCACGCTGTCGATCGCCACCACGCACACGCAGGCCCGCTACTTCCTGCCCGGCCCGGTGGCCGAGCTGCGGCGGCGCTTTCCGCAGGTGCAGGTGGTGCTGCACCAGGGCGTGCCCGAGCAGGTGGCCCGGATGCTGCTCACCGAGGTGGCCGAGATCGGCATCGCCACCGAGGCGTTGGCGGCCCACGACGGCCTGGTCACGCTGCCGTGCTACGAGTGGCAGCACGCCCTCGTCGTGCCGCGGGCCCATCCGCTGGCCAGGGTGGCCAAGCCGACGCTTCAGCAGCTGGCGCGCGAGACCCTCGTGCTGTACCACCCCACCGTGACCGGCCGCTCGCGCATCGACCAGGCCTTCGCGCGCGAGCACCTCGAGCCCAAGGTGGCCCTCGAAGCGATCGATTCCGATGTCATCAAGACCTACGTGCGGCTGGGCCTCGGCGTGGGCATCGTCACCGAGCTGGCCATGCGCGAAGAGGATGCCCAACCCGCGACCGCCGACCTCGCCAGCGTGCCGCTGGGCCACCTGTTCGGCCCCAATGTCACGCGTGTGGCCTTCAAGCGCGGCGCCTATCTTCGGCACTTCGTGCTGGCCTTTGCCGAGCTGCTGGCGCCACGCCTGAACGCGGCGCTGCTGGCCCGCGCGCTGAAGTCCGCCGGCGCCGGTGGCAGCGGCCCGGGCAGCGCCGGGGACGACACGCACTACGAACTCTGACCCTTCTTCGCCCTGCGCGCCCGCCTTCGGGACCGCAGGCCCTGCTCGCACTTGCACCATGACCACCCCGACCCTCGAAAGCCGCCTGCCCTCGGTGGGCACGACCATCTTCACCGTCATGTCCGCGCTCGCCCAGGAGGTGGGCGCGATCAACCTCGGCCAGGGCTTCCCCGATTTCGAAGGGGACCCGGCGCTGGTCGACCATGTGGCCGCCGCGATGCGCGAGGGCCTCAATCAGTACCCGCCGATGGCCGGCGTGCCGCAGCTGCGCGAACGCATCGCCGCCAAGATCGAGTCGTTGTACGGGCGGCGCTATGACCCGGGCAACGAGATCACGGTCACCGCCGGCGCCACACAGGCCATCATCACCGCGGTGCTGGCCGCCGTGCACCCGGGCGACGAGGTCATCGTCCTCGAGCCGTGCTACGACAGCTATGCGCCAAGCATCGAACTGGCCGGCGGCCGCATCGTGCGGGTGCCGCTCGTGCCGCGCACCTTCCGGCCCGACTTTGCACGCATTGCCGCGGCCCTGACACCGCGCACTCGCATGCTGATCATCAACTCGCCGCACAACCCCAGCGCCACCGTGTGGACACGCGCCGAGATGGAGCAGCTGGCCGCACTGCTGGCGCCCACCCGCGTGCTGCTGGTCAGTGACGAGGTCTACGAGCACATGGTCTTTGACGGCGCCGCGCATGTCAGCGCCGCCTGCGTGCCGGCCCTGGCCGAGCGGGCCTTCGTCGTGTCCAGCTTCGGCAAGACCTACCACGTGACCGGCTGGAAGGTGGGCTACGTCGCCGCACCGGCGGCGCTGACGGCGGAGTTCCGCAAGGTGCACCAGTTCAACGTCTTCACCGTCAATACGCCCGTGCAGCACGGGCTGGCACGCTACATGGCCGACCCGCAGCCGCATCTGAAACTGCCCGCCTTCTACCAGCGCAAGCGCGATCTGTTCCGAAACGGCCTGGCGGCCACACGCCTGGAGCCACTGACGAGCCAGGGCAGCTACTTCCAGGTGGTGGACTACTCACGCGTGAGCGACCTGCCCGAAGCCGAGTTCTGCCAGTGGCTCACGCGCGAAGTCGGCGTGGCGGCCATTCCGCTGTCGGCGTTTTACGAAGGCGGTTTCGAGCAGCGGCTGGCCCGGCTGTGCTTTGCCAAACAGGACCAGACGCTGCTGGCGGCGCTGAAACGGCTCGAACGCCTCTGACCGCCGTCTTGCCTGCGGGCTCTGCTTCGGCCGCGACGGCCCGCCGTGCGCGCTCAACGGACAGGCCCCCCCCGCATCGCGACTGAACGACCGGCCAGCTCGCGCGGCGGCCGGCAGCTCACCGGCGCTCAGGGGCGGCGCTGCCCCGGGCTGGTGGGCGGGTCGAGGTCGCCGAACAGGCTCGGGCGCGAGTGCGGCGAACGGGTGATGTCGAAGTCGGGCTTGGTCGGCCTCGTCGCCTCGTCGCCGCGCAGCGGCGCGCGGTCGGTTTCCAGGCCCAGGTAGGGGACCGGTGCCGTGGCGCCGAATTCGGTGGCAGGCGCCTCGCCGCTCATCGGCAGCAGGAAATCGACATCACCGGCTTCGGCGGCCTTGCGGTCTAGCAGGTCGCGGGCCAGCGAATACAGCAGCAACACCTCGCGGTAGGCGGGCAGGTCGAACAGCTCGCCGCGCGACTTGCGGAACAGGAGTGCCTCCAGCTCGGCCATCGCGTCCAGCGGCCGCGGCCAGACTTGCTGCAGGCGCGGCACGACGCCAGGGTAGTCTTCCAGCGTGCGGCCGGCAGCGAGGTCCGCCCCCCACTCCGGCGCATAGGCGTTGAAGCGATGGTTGAACCGAGCTCGGGTGCGCTCGTAGGCCTCGCGGTCGCCACGCCGACGGTAGATCTCGAGCAGCTTGAGGTAGGGCAGCGGGCTGCCGCCGCCCGTGCTGCGCAAGTGTTCCATCAGCAGGTCGATGGCCGCCTCGTCCTGCCCGAGCACGACGAAAAACTCGGCCTGCTGCTCCAGGTCGATGAGCTCTTCGATGGTCACGTCTCGCGGCGCGCCTTCATCGGCACTGGCCAGCGACGGCAGCGGCTGCGTCTTGGTGACCTCGCTGGGCTTCTCCGGAGGCAGCTCGCCCTGCGGCAGATCGGATGAGACCCATGGGTCCACCGTGGCGACGGCTGCCGCCGGCGGCGGCCAAGCCGGGGTGCCGCGGTGCCAGCGCGCACCGGCCGGCGCACTGCCGACTGCCGGGACGGTGACGAATGACGTGGTCGGTGAGGCGAACTGGGTCGAGTCGTCGCCTTGCGCGGTGCGTTCGGTGGCCGCAGGCGACGCGGGCGCCGGCGCCCGCCAGTCGGCCCGGCGCTCGCGCTGCAGCGACGCGAGCCTCCATCCCAGCCACCCCGCCAGCGCCCCCAGCACCAGCACCAACGCGGCCAGAGGCAGCATCCAGCGGCTCGTCTCCTCGCTGGCCGCCAGGCGCTGGCGCAACTGCCCGGCCTGGTCCTGGCTGCTGCGGGCCTCGCTGCGCAGCTGCTCGACAGTACGCTCCAGCGCCGCGATGCGCACCGAAGCGGCCGACGCAGCCGCCTCGGCCGCCCGGGCCGCACTGGCCGCCTGCGCCACGGCTTCCATCGCCTGGGCGATCGCCTCCGGCGGTGCCGGCTTGGGCGGAGGTTCGGCCGCCTCGAGCCTCAGGCGGGCTTGGGGCGGCGCGCGGCGCACGAGCGGCCCGCCGCCCGCCACGGCAGCTGGCCGCGGGCGCGGCGGCCGAGCCGCCACCGCATCGCCAGGCGCCCGCGCCCGCAGGACCGCGCGCGGCCCGCCTGGCGGCGGCGAAGCGGCGCCAGCCGCAACCGGCGCAACCGTGTCGGGAGTGGCCCCACCTGCCGCGGCAGGCGCGGCACTGCCGGCAGGCGGCGGCGGGGAGGCCGCGGCGCCAGCCGGCTCGCCGGCTGGCGTGACCGGCGTCGCCGCCACCGGCGCCACCGCCGGCGGCGGTGCCACCGCAGGAGGCTCGGCGAACACCACGTACCGCCGGGCGAGCATGGGCGGGCAGCCCAACGACACACCGACGTTGACCACCGGCTCATCGACCGGCACCAGCGATGTGACGCGCACCCGCAGCAGCTCAGGGCTGACGGTCTCCAGGATCGTGCGCACCGCCACCGAGGGCAGCCGGCGCTCGCCGAGCATCACCTCGGCGGTCACGCATTCGGCGGCAATGGTCTCGCCCGGATCGGTGCGTACCTGCACCGCGAAGTCCAGTGCCTGCCCGAGGAGGGTGGAACTCGAGCCGCTGCCGAAGCCGGCGCCGGTGGCCTCGACCGACAAGGCTGCGAGGGCCGCCGCGACGATGGGCGACAGCGGACGCTTCAAAGTCGGCATGCGAAAGATGGCGGGCGTGGGGCTCTTGGAATCCCGGGGACTCTAGCATGAAGGCCCTCGCACCTCCCCATGCCAGGGGCCACGGCGTGTCGGCAGTCACACCCGCGGCCGCGGGCCTGTCGCGCATCGGCCACCGGTGGCCGGCGCCACGTTGCGGCACGCGGCCTGCCTCCGGCGGCCCCGGGGCCGGTGGCGCGCAGGCGCAGACAATGCTCGCGGCCTACGCGCCTGGCTCGTCGAGCCGGGTCGCGCGCGCTGCTGTCGCTTCAGGGACAAAGGCATGCACACCCCGGTTCTTACACTCGAAGAGCGCCACAACATCGACTCGGGCCCGTGGTTCAGCAGACTCTCCGCACCGCTGCGCCAGGACA
>JAEUPD010000024.1 GCA_016788525.1 Rubrivivax sp. | reverse complement strand
AAGCTGCTGTCCATCGCTTTCGGTGTGCTGCGTTCCGGTCGCCCATTCGATCCAGCCTATCCGGCTTCGCAAAGGGCTTGACGCGCACAACGGTGTCTTGATTTCGCTGCGCAGGGCACCCCGGTGGCCCGGTCCAGGCACACGCTGCGGAGTGCGAGCGCTCGGCGACCGATCCTCGTGCCCGCCAAGGCCGCCGGGTGGTCGGCGCCGCGAAACAAAGGGGGCATCGGGGAGACCAGCGAAGCTGGGCCCCCCGAAGAGGACATTCGCGGAGCCGACCAACCGGCGGCCTTGGCGCGCCACCAGCCTCGAACCGGCAACCGCCGGATTCAGCCCGAGTCAGGTCAGTCAGGTCAGTTCAATACAGCGCGGGCCCGAACGGTGAAGCCGGCTGCGGCTCGGGCTCGTCGGCAAACGGCTCGGGTTCGCCGTCGAGCAGATCGGGCCCGGAAGGACCGGCGTCTTCGCCGTCGGCCAGCTCGGTGAGCAACGCCGCCGCGCTCTTCACCAGCGGCCAGGCGAGCGTGGCGCCGGTGCCGTCGGTGGCTTCCATGCCCAGCTCGAGCAGCGCCGAGGCGCTGAACAGGTTCAGCGCCTGGTCCAGGCCGCGGTGGTGGTGGCTGCGGCAGAACACGCAGTAGTCGGTGACCGCCGGCGCGATGCGCGAGGCCACCATCAGCGCCGCGCAGGCCGGCACGCCATCGATCATCAGCAGGTGGCGCTTGCTGGCCGCCATCAGCATCACGCCGACCTTGACCGCCACCTCGAAGCCACCGAACGCCGCCAGCACCTCCACCGGCTCGGTGATGTCGCGGTGGCGGGCCTGCGCACCGAGCATCACCGCCATCAGGTGCGTGAGACGGCCGGTGTCCATGTCGGGGCCGCTGATGATGAGGTCGCGGATCGGGCTGTCGGTCAGGCGCGAGAGCACCAGCGCCGCGCTCTCGTGGGCGCCGACGCCCACGCCGGCCATGACCGTGATGTTGCCGCGCAGCTTGTCGCCGATTTCCATGCCGGCGCGCATGCCGGCATGCGCCTGCTCCAGCGACATGGCCATCGCCACGCGGCTGTTGCGCGTGCCGTGGGCGATCTTGCGCAGCAGCAGGCGGTCGTGCACCGGCGGGTCGTCGGCCATGCCGCAGTCCACCGCCGTCACCTGCATCTGCTGGGCGCGGGCGAACACGGTCAGCGGCAGCTGGTTGGTGAGGATCTTGCGCACCGTGTCGCGCGTGCTGCGGCTGAGCATGTCGGTGCGCGTGTCCACACCATCCACCGCCAGGCCGTGATCGGCTGCGAAGAGCATCAGCTGCGGCTCGCGGAAGCGCGGCTTGAGCGTGTTCTGCATCAGACCGATGCGGATGGCCAGCGGCTCGAGCTCGCCCAGGGCCCCGCCGGCCTCCTGCCGCCGCGAAAGCTTGTCGCGCAAGGCGCGCTCCAGCGCCGGGTTGGAACTCGGGTGGACCAGTGAACGGGACATGGCGGGGCCAAGTCTAGCGAGGCCGGGTGCGCTGCGGCACCCCGCAAGGGGCCGCTGACTGCGCAATCGTCGCCTCAGCGCAGGAACAACCGATAGACGGGATTGGCGGTTTCTTCGACAAACGGATAGGCCAGCGTGTGCAGGAAGCGGGCGAATTCGCGCTCGTCGGCGTGCGGCACCTGCAGGCCCACCAGCACGCGGCCGGAGTCGGCACCCTGGTTGCGGTAGTGGAACAGGCTGATGTTCCACCCCGGGTGCATGGCCGACAGGAAACGCATCAAGGCACCGGGGCGTTCGGGGAATTCGAAGCGGAACAGCCGCTCGTCGCGTGCCAGTTCGCTGCGCCCGCCGACCATGTGCCGCACATGCTCCTTGGCCAGCTCGTCATCGGTGAGATTGACGGTGGCGAAGCCGTGACGCACGAAGTTGCGCTCGATGCGCTCGGCCTCGTCGCGGCGGCTGATCGTCAGGCCGACGAAGACGTGCGCGTCGCGCTCGTCGCTGATGCGGTAGTTGAACTCGGTCACCGAGCGCGCGCCGATCAGCTCGCAAAAGCGCTTGAACGAGCCACGCTCCTCGGGGATGGTGACGGCGAACAGCGCCTCGCGCCGCTCGCCGAACTCGGCGCGCTCGGCCACGAAGCGCAGGCGGTCGAAGTTCATGTTCGCGCCGCAGGTGATGGCGACGAAGGTGCGGCCCTTGAGCTTGTGCGTCTCGGCGTACTGCTTGATGGCCGCCACCGGCAGTGCGCCGGCAGGTTCCAGCACGCTGCGGGTGTCCTGGAACACGTCCTTGATGGCCGCGCACACCGCGTCAGTATCGACCGAGACGTAGTCGTCGACCAGGGCGCGCACCAGGCGGAAGGTCTCGGCACCGACCTGCTTGACCGCCGTGCCGTCGGAGAACAGGCCGACATCGGGCAGCGTGACCCGCTTGCCGGCCCGCACCGAGCGCAGCATGGCGTCGGAGTCCACGGTCTGCACGCCGATGACCTGGATCTCGGGGCGCAGCGCCTTCACGTAGGCCGCCACGCCGGCGGCCAGGCCACCACCGCCGATGGCGACGAACACCGCATCGATGGGGCCCTGGTGCTGCCGCAGGACCTCCATGGCCACCGTGCCCTGGCCGGCGATCACGTCGGGGTCGTCGAACGGGTGCACGAAGCTCAGGCCCTGCGCGGCCTGCAGCGCCAGCGCATGGCCGTAGGCGTCGGAGTAGCTGTCGCCGTGCAGCACGACCTCGGCACCCAGCGCATGCACGGCATCGACCTTGAGCTTGGGCGTGGTCACCGGCATCACGACCATCGCCTTGCAGGCGAGCCGCCGCGCGGCCAGCGCCACGCCTTGCGCATGGTTGCCGGCCGAGGCGCAGATGACGCCGCGCGCCAGCGCCGCCGCATCCAGCCGGGCCATCTTGTTGAACGCGCCGCGCAGTTTGAAGCTGAACACCGGCTGCTGGTCTTCGCGCTTGAGCAGCACGTGGTTGCCGATGCGCCGGGACAGCGAGCGAGCGGGTTCCAGCGGCGTTTCACGCGCCACGTCGTAGACGCGCGCGGTGAGGATGCGCTGCAGGTAGTCGGCGGCCAACCGGCGCGCCTTGGGCGACAGCGGCTTGACCTCCGGCGTCGGAGTGAGAGTCGGCTTGTCCGGCACGGCGAGGGCGGAAGGCGGCGGGGTGACGGTTCAGTCGCGCGGCGACGCCACGCGGCGTGGCCGGCGGCCAGAAAAAATGGGGCCCGGACCTTGCGGCCCGGGCCCAATCCACCCTTGATGGAGGTGGAGGAGACAATCGGCGGGTTCCTGGGACTGGCAGGCCCTTGCGGCGCAGTCTAGCACCCCGGATGCTGCGGCGCAGTATCGTCGGCCGAACCCTCTTGTGGCAGTTTCTCGCCGGCCGCCGCCGGCGCCTTGAGGAATGTCAAACGTCGCACACCGCGGCGCATGTGCGGCAACCGGAAAGGACGCGCTCGATGGAATGCACGGTTCACTGGGCCGCAGGCCTGGGCATGGGGTTCGTGGCCGAGACCGGCAGCGGCCACCTGCTGACGATGGACGGGGCACCCGACGGCGGCGGCCGCAATCTCGCGCCAAGGCCGATGGAGACGCTGCTGGCCGGCGCCGGCGGCTGCACGGCCTACGACGTGATGCTGATCCTCCAGCGCGGACGGCATGACATCCGCGCCTGCGAGGTCAAGCTCGACGCCGATCGCGCGAGCGAGGCCCCGCGTGTCTTCACCCACATCCGCATGCACTTCAAAGTGAGCGGACGCGGCGTGCCGCCGGCCGCGGTGGAACGTGCCGTCGCGCTCTCGCGCGACAAGTACTGCTCGGCCACCACGATGCTGGGCAAATCCGCGACGATCGACACGACCTTCGAGGTGATCGAGGTCTGACGCGCGAGGCGGCGGCGTTCAGAGCCGGTGCGCCGTGGTCGTCATGATGCGCGCGGCCAGCCGCATCAGCCCCCGCACGGGCGCAGGCAGTTCGCGAGCCCCGGCAGACAGGGCTTCATCAGCGTGGCGGCGCTCGTCGTCCTTCATCGCCGCAACGACAGCGCGCGAGCGCCGGTCGGCCGGCGGGAGGCGCTCGAGGTGCCCGGCCAGATGCTCCTCGACCTGGCGTTCGGTCTCGACCACGAAGCCCAGGCTCACCGCATCACCCAGGCGCCCGGCCAGCAGGCCGATGCCGAAGGCGCCGGCGTACCAGAACGCATTGAGCAGGCTCGGGCGATCGCCCAGCTCGCGCAGGCGCTGCGCGGTCCAGGCGAGGTGGTCGGTCTCCTCGCGGGCCGCCTTGCGCATCTGCTCGCGCAGGCCTTCGCTGCGGGCGGTCAGCGCCTGCGCCTGGTACAGCGCCTGCGCGCACACCTCGCCCACATGGTTCACGCGCATCAACGCACCGCTGGCGCGACGGGCTTCGGCGTCGAGCGCCTCATCGGTCAACCCCGAGGCGAGCGCGGGACTGGGCCGCGCACCGTGCGCGTCGGCGGCCACCGCGCGCAACGCGATGTCGATGCTGCTCAGCAGTCGATCGGTTGGAGTCATACCTGTCTGTGCCTGTCAATCCAGGATAGCCCAGAACCGCGTCAAACCCGTCCCCGAGCGGTGTTGCCCGAGTCCTCGGGTTCCCACGTAGACGGGCGGTTTCGCGTTGTTGCCAGACAACATCGGCCGGGCTTTTCGGCCCCGTTTGGTGGCAACCACCGCAGTGCTCTGGTGCAATAGCTTCAACTTCCGCTGAGGAGGTTGGCCTGATCAGCCCGCTAAGTCGCCGTGGAACCAGTTGTCTCCGCGGCGTTGGGTGACCTCCCCGATCGGGACCTCTTGTATCAACCTAGGAGATCTCTGCAATGAAAAAATCTCTGCTCGCCCTGGCCGCGCTGACGGCGTTCGCGGGCGCGGCTTCGGCCCAGTCGTCGGTCACGCTGTTCGGCATC
>JAEUPD010000196.1 GCA_016788525.1 Rubrivivax sp. | reverse complement strand
CGTTCGTTCATGGCCACGAACACCACCTTGTTGACGATGGTCGGCTGCGGGTACAGCAGCACCATGTCCTGCGCCACGCCCTTCTTGGTGAGCGCGTAGCGCACGAGCTGGTTCTCGTAGATGAAGGCCATCGGCGTCTTGCCGATGCCGATGGCGACGTAGTCGTCGAAGTTCCCGTCGACGTAGTTCTCCTGGTAGCCCTGGCGCTTGAACAGCTCGGCCAGCTTGAGCGCGGCGGCCTGCGCACTGGCGCGGTCGGTGACGATGTCGCCGTTCAGCGCGTGGCTGGTCAGCGCGAGGTACAGCGCGCCGGAGTTGCTGCGCCGCAGGTCGGTGGTGGAGACAAGCACGCTGCGGCCGACGTCGTAGCCCGCACTGCCCTTGAGCTCCTTCCACTTCGTCTTGGCGAGCATGACCTGGGTCAGCTTGCCCATGTCCAGGCCATAGACCTTGGGCGCGAGCGGCCGGGCGATGCCGTTGGCAACGAGGATCCTGGCAATCGGCTCCCACGAGGCGATGACCAGCGGCGTGTGGAACGGTGCGCTCTGCGTCGCGGGCAGGTTGGCCTTGCGCGCCGCGTCGACGATCTGGTTGGCGGCCACCACGCCCGAGGAGAAGAAGAAGTCGGGCGTGCTGCCTGCCACCACCTTGCCGGCCATGTCGCGGCTGCCGACGCGGGTCACGCTGACCGGCACCTTCTTGGCCAGCAGCGCCCGGGTGACGCGCGGGTCCTTGAAGTAGCCCTCGACATCGAGCGCGATCAGGCCCTTCAGTTCCACCACGGCGGCGGCCTCGGCGGCCTGCCGTTGCTCGAGGCGTGCGGCATTCTGGCCCCGCAGCGCGTAGAACAGCGCCCCGCCGAACGCGGCGACCAGCAGCACGGTGATCGCTGCCCGCTTGGGGGTGCTCAAGGCCATGTCGGTGTCTCCGGGGGGCGGGAATCACGGCTCGCCCGCAGCCGTGCCGGGGTGCACGTGGGCAGTATAGGGACGCCTCGGACAGGCCGCCCGATTGCCGGCCCCGTGCCGGCCTCGGTCGCGCACCACGCCACGCCTGCGGGGTGTGGCCACTCACCGCGCGGTGCTCGTTTGCCGACGGCCGCCCCATAGACTCGATGCCCATGCGAGTGCTGCGTCGCTTCGACCGCCATCGTCTGCAACCCATCGCGCCCCGTGCCGTCTCCGAGCGGCATTGCCCGCGCACGGCGCGGCTGATGGCTGCCTGCCGCCTGGGCACCGGCCCGGCCTGCCGGCACTGGGCCGAACCGTCGGGCCGGGCGCACATCGAGATGCCCTTCGGCTGCTACCAGGTGGAAGACGCCGAGATCGCGCGCCGCGCCGCGCTGCAGCTGGACGGCAGCTGGGCCATGGCCGGCGCCTCCAAAGCGGGCCGGTGGGCCCTGCGCGCCCGCGCGCTGTGGGCCGACCTGGCGTGGTGGCGCGCGCTGCAGCCCGGCGACGCCTGGGACGCCGGCGAAGCCGCCGACGCCACCGCGCTGGCCGGTTTCGTGCCGCGGCGCACGACGCTGGTCATCGTCGGCCGCGCCCCCGACGCCGCCGGCCTGCGCACACTGGCCGAGCTGGAGCGGCGCGCACCGGCGTGGCGCCGCGCCGTGCGCGTGCTGCTCGTCGGGGCGCCGCCGGGCACCGCACGGCACTTGTCCTATTGACAGCACATTAGGACAAGCCTAGCGTGCCGCCGGTGAACGCCGCGGCCGCGCTGCCCCTGCCCAAGTACCACCAGATCTACCTGGTGCTGCGCGAGCAGCTGGCCGAGGGCCGCTTTGCCGCCGGCCTGCCGGGCGAGCTGGCACTGGCCGAGCAGTTCCGCGTGGCGCGCATCACCGTGCGCAAGGCGCTTGGGCAGCTCGCTGCCGAGGGCCTGATCGAGCGCGCGCCCGGTCGTGGCACGGTCGCCCGCCCGCCTGCCGGCGCCGCCGCCGGCCGAGGCAAAGGCCGGGCCGCTGGGGCCACGCGCACCACGGCCTCGCGCGCCCAGCTCACGGGCCTGCTGGAGAACATCGTCACGATGGGCCTGGCCACGCGCGTGAAGGTGCTCGAGTGCGAAACCGTCGCCGCCAGCCCCGCGGTGGCCGAGGCATTGCGGCTGGGCGTCGGCGCGCCGGTGCAGAAGGCGCGCCGCGTGCGCAGCACGAAGGAAGGGCCGTTGTCGCTCATCACCACGCATGTGCCGGCGGCGCTGGCCGCGGGCTTCGGCCGCCGCGAGCTGGCCCGCAAGCCCATCCTCATCCTGCTGGAAGAGGCCGGCGTGCGCATCGGCGGCGCCACGCAGACCATCAGCGCCAGGCTGGCCGATGCCGAGTCGGCGCAGCACCTGGGCGTGAACGTCGGCTCGGCGCTGCTGGCCGTCACGCGCCTCATCCACGACACGCGCGGCCGGCCGGTGCAATGGCTGCACGGCCTGTACCGGCCCGACCGCTACGAGTACCAGATGCAGCTGTCGCGCGTGGGCAGCATCGACGCCAAGGTGTGGGTCAGCAAGGCGCTGACCGCGCAGTTCCATTGACACGCGAAAACCAGGAGCGAATCCCATGAGCATGCGCCGCAGCCCCCGTCGCCAGTTCCTCCAGCACTCCGCCGCCGCCGCGTCGGCGCTGGCCTTCCCGCTCGTCGCCGGCGCGCAGCCCAAGGCGGTGAAGGTGGGCCTCCTGCACCCGGTGACAGGGGCGCTGGCCTTCAGCGGCCAGCAGTGCCGCGAAGGCGCGCTGCTGGCCATCGAGGACATCAACAAGACCGGCATCAAGAGCCTGGGTGGCGCCAAGCTCGACGTGATGCTGGGCGACGCGCAAAGCGCGCCGCAGGCCGGCGCCGCCGAGATCGAGAAGATGGCCGAGGCCGGCTGCTCGGCGGTGGTGGGCGCGTTCGCCAGCGCGATCTGCCTGGCCACCACGCAGGCCGCCGCCAAGCACGGCCTGCCGCACGTGGTGGACGTGGGCGTGGCCGACCAGATCGTCGAGCGCGGGCTGAAGAACACCTTCCGCTTCGGCCCCGGCTACCGCACCTGCGCGCAGGTGGCGGTCAACAACCTCGGCGTGCTCAACTCCGTGGCCGGCAGGCCCGCCAAGAGCGTGATGATCATCCACGAGGAGAGCCTGTTCGGCACCGGCACCGCCAACCTGCTCAAGGAGAAGCTGCCGACCTTCGGCTTCGACGTGGCCGAGGTGATCAAGCACGCCAACCCGACGCGCGACTTCAACAACATCGTGCTGCGCATGAAGTCGGTGAACCCGGACATCGTCGTGCCGGCCAACTACTACAACGAATACGCGCTGCTGGTGCGCACGATGCAGCAGCAGAAGGTGCTGCCCAAGGCGATCTACAGCGTGCTGGGCGGCGCGGCCTCCAGCTACAAGTTCCTCAAGGAGTTCCCCGATGCCGCCAACGGCATCATCGACTGCAACCACTGGTTCAACCCGAAGGATGCGCGCAGCGCCGCGCTGAGAAAGCGCGCCGAGGCGAAGAAGCTGTTCTTCACCTACGAGATCTTCATGACCTACACCGCGGTGCGTCTGCTGGCCGATGCCATCGAGCGCGCCAGAAGCACCGATCGCGCGGCGATCACCGCCGCCCTCGAGTCGAGCGGCTTCGCCGACCACCTGATGCCCTATGGCCCCACGAAGTTCGTCAACGGCCAGAACCAGGGTGCGCAGCCGCTGATGACGCAGGTGATCAAGGGCGACATCCGCGTCATCGTGCCACGCGACTACCGCGAGGCCGAGCCGATCTTCCCGCTGCGCGCATGACTGGTTCGCCCCCGAAGCCGCCTGGCGGCCGCCCCTGGGCAGGTTTCACATGCTCGACGCGTCGATCCTCTTCCCGTCGGTCCTCAACGGGCTGACCACGGGCGCGGTCTATGCGCTGATCGCGCTGGGTCTCACGCTGATCTACGGCGTGCTGCACATCATCAACTTCGCGCATGGCGCGGCGTTGATGGTGGCGCTGTACGCCGTGTACTTGCTGAAGGCGCACCTGGGCCTGGACCCGTACCTCGCGCTGCCGCTGCTGGTGCCGGGCATGTTTGCGCTGGGCTACGCGCTGCAGCGCGGGGTGATCAACCGCGCCAGCCACGGCAAGGACGAGAACATCCTGCTGGTGACGCTGGGCCTCGCGATCGTGCTGGAGAACCTGGCGCTGATGTTCTTCAAGAGCGACACGCGCACGATCGAGACGGCCTATACGCTTGCCACGGTGCAGATCGGGCCGGCGTTCATCGCGCTGCCCAAGCTCGTGGCCTTCGGCGGCGCGCTGGTGGCATCGGCCGTGCTGCTGGCCGTGGTGCACCGCACCGACCTGGGGCGCGCGATTCGCGCCGTGGCCAAGGAGAAGCAGGGGGCGCGGCTGGTCGGCATCGACGTCGACCACGTGTACGCGATGAGCTTCGGCATCGGGCTGGCGTGCCTCGGCGCGGCCGCGTGCTTTCTCCTGCCGGCGTACTACGTCAACCCGCAGGTGGGGTCGGGCTTCGTGCTGGTGGCGTTCACCATCGTCGTGCTGGGCGGGATGGGGTCGTTCACGGGGGCGTTGACCGGCGGGTTGCTGATTGGCGTCGTCGAGTCGTTGTGCGGGCTGCTGCTGGGGGAGTCGCTGGGGCAGATCGGCATCTTCGCAATCTTCATCGCGGTGCTGCTGTTCCGGCCGCAGGGGCTGTTCGGAGCCCGGGCATGAGGCGCGACTGCGTGCAGATCGCCGCCTTCACGCTCGCGGTGCTGCTGCTTGCCGCGGCGTTGGACAGCGGTGTCTGGCTCACCTTCATGATGCTGGCGCTGTACGGCGCGCTGCTGGCGCAGGCCTGGAACGTCCTCGGCGGCTACGGGGGGCAGTTTTCGTTCGGCCACGCGCTGTTCTTCGGCGTCGGCGCGTACACGCAGGTCATCGTGCAGGTCACGCACGGCGTCAATGCCTGGCTCGCCCTGGCGCTGGCCGTCGCCGCGGCCGCCGCGGTCGGCCTGGCGGTGGGGGCGCTGACCTTCCGCTACGGGCTCAAGGGCTCGTACTTCGCGCTCGTGACGCTGGCCTTCGCCGAGGTCTTTCGCATCGGCGCGGTGTCGGTGGGCTTCACCGGCGCGGGTGTGGGCATGATGCTGCCGCTGAACGAGTCGTTCGCCAACCTGCAGTTCGGCTCGCGCAAGGGCTACATCGTGCTGATGCTCGCCTTCGTCGCCGCCGCCGCGCTCGTCACGGCGTGGATCCGCCACTCGCGCTTCGGCGCAGGCCTGATGGCGGTGCGCGACAACGAAGATGCCGCCAGCGCGGTGGGCGTCGATCCGCAGGCCGCCAAGCGCGGCGCCATCACGCTGTCGGCGGCGTTCATGGGCGCGGCGGGCGCCTTCTACGTGCAGGTGTTCCAGTACATCGACCCGGCCATCGCCTTTGGCCCGCATGTCTCGGTGGAGGCCCTGGTGGCCGCCATCGTCGGCGGCATGGGCACGCTGTGGGGGCCGGTGCTGGGGGCGGTGGCGCTGCACACGCTGGCCGACCTCACGCGCAACCTCTTTGGTCAGCTGCCTGGACTGAACATGGTGATCTACGGCGTGGTGCTGGTGCTTATCGTGATGTTCATGCCGCGGGGCCTGGCCGGGCTCTTCACCACGGCCCGGTCCGTGCGGGCGCTGTGGGCCGGTGTCGCGCGCGGCGCCGCACCGTCCTCGCCGGCGCTGCCGCCCGCCGCCAAGCACGACCCGGGGGCCGGCCATGGCTGAGCTGCTGCGAATCGAGGGCCTCTCGCGCGCCTTCGGCGGGCTGCGCGCGGTGCAGGACGTGAGCCTGGCCGTGCGCGAGGGCACGCTCACCGCGCTCATCGGTCCCAATGGCGCGGGCAAGACCACGCTGTTCGCGCTGATGAGCGGCTTCCTGAGGCCCGATGCCGGCCGTGTCGTCTTCGCCGGTGCCGACATCACCGGCCGCGCACCGCACCTGAATGCCCGCGCCGGCATGACCCGCACCTTCCAGATCGTGCAGCCGTTTGCCGCGCAGACCGTGCGCGAGAACATCGCCGTCGGTGCCCACCTGCATGAACCCGACCGCCGCGCTGCACTGGCCGCGGCCGAGCGCGTGGCCGAGCGCGTGGGCCTCGCGCCGCACCTGGACAAGCCCGCCGGTGACCTGACCGTGGCCGGCCGCAAGCGGCTGGAGCTGGCGCGCGCGCTGGCGACGAAGCCGAAGCTCTTGCTGCTGGACGAGGTGCTGGCGGGCTTGAACCCGCAGGAGGTGGCCGAGATGGTGCCGGTGGTGCGCTCGCTCGTGCATGGCAGCGGCGACCCGCGCGCGGCATCGGGCGGCGCACCCGCCACCACGGTGCTGATGATCGAGCACGTGATGCAGGCGGTGATGAACCTCGCCGAGCATGTGTGGGTGCTGGCCCAGGGCCAGCTCATCGCCGAGGGCACGCCGGCGGACATCACCAGCGATGCCCGCGTCATCGAGGCCTATCTCGGCCACGGCACGGCGGCGCGGCTGCGGGCCCAGGCGGCGTGAGCCGGGGCGAGATGAGCGCGCCGGCGCCTGCCACCCCCACCGCGCCCCCGCTGCTGGAAGTGCAGGGCCTGCGCGCCGGCTACGGCCGCATCGAAGTGCTGCGCGGCGTGAGCCTGCGCGTGCAGGCCGGGGAGATCGTGGCGTTGCTGGGCAGCAATGGCGCCGGCAAGTCCACGCTCAACAACACCGTGTGCGGCCTGGTCGCGCCCACCGCCGGCCGCGTCGGCTTCGACGGCGCCGACCACACCGGCGCGCCGGCACGCCGCATGGTGCAGGCCGGACTGATCCAGGTGCCCGAGGGCCGGCGCATCTTTCCCAACCTCACGGTGCAGGAGAACCTCGAGCTGGGCAGCTTCGCACGCGCGCGGTCGCGGCGCTCGGCCAACCTCGCCAACGTGTTCGGCATCTTCCCCCGGCTGGCCGAGCGCACGCGGCAGCTGGCCGGCACCATGAGCGGCGGCGAGCAGCAGATGCTGGCCATCGGGCGCGGCCTGATGGCCGAGCCGCGCCTGCTGATCCTCGACGAGCCGTCGCTGGGGCTGTCGCCGCTCTTGGTGGAGGAGCTGTTCGCGCTGATCAAGCGGCTGCACGCCCAGGGGCTGGCCATCCTGCTCGTGGAGCAGAACGTCGGGCAGTCGCTGGAGATCGCCGACCGCGCCTATGTGCTGGAGAACGGCGCCGTTCGCTTCGAGGGCCGGCCCGAGGCGCTGCTGGCCAGCCCCGACCTGAAGCGCGCCTACCTGGGCCTGTAGGGGCCACGCCGCCTGCCGCAACACCCGCACCGAGCCACCCCGACCGCCCCCTCGCCCATGCGCACTTCGATCCACGGCGCCCTCGACGAAACGGCACCGCAGCGCGTGCAGCCCGCCCCCGGCGCGCCGCGCATGACGCTGGCGCAGAAGCTCGTGGCGCGCGCTGCCGGCCGTGAGCATGTGGTGCCCGGCGAGATCGTGAACTGCCGCGTCGACCTGGCGATGTTCCACGACTCCAGCGGCCCGCGGCGGCTGGCGCCGATGCTGGCCGAGATCGGCGCGCCGATCTGGGACAAGCGCAAGGTGGTGCTGGTCATCGACCACTTCGTGCCCGAGGAAGACGAGGCCTCGCGGCAGATCGTGCGCCTCACGCGCGACTGGGCGCGCCAGCAGCAGCTGCCGCACGTGCACGACAGCCAGGGCATCTGCCATGTCGTGCTGCCGCAGGGTGGCCACCTGCGGCCGGGCCTGTTCGCCGTGGGCGGCGATTCGCACTCGCCCACCGGCGGCGCGTTCGGCGCCTACATGTTCGGCATCGGCGCCACCGAGATGGTGGGCGTGGTCACGACCGGCGAGATCTGGGTGCAGGTGCCGCACACCATCTTCATGCGCTGGATCGGCCGGCTGGCCGACGGCGTGAGCGCCAAGGACATGGTGCTGCAGATGCTGGGCCGGCACGGCATGAACGGCGGCCAGTACCAGGCGCTGGAGTTCTGCGGCGAGGCGGTGGCGGCACTCTCGATGCCCGAGCGCATGACGCTGGCGAACATGAGCGCCGAACTGGGCGCGCAGGTGGGGCTGGTCGCACCCGACTTCACGACGCAGGCCTGGCTGGCCGCGCACGGCGCGCCGCTGGCCGCCGCCGACATCGCGCCCTGGCACAGCGACGAGGGCGCCCCGGGCATCCGGCATGCGTTCGATGCCAGCACGCTGGAGCCGCAGGTGGCCTTGCCGCACAGCCCGGCCAACGTGCGGCCGGTGTCGGATGTGGTGAACACGAAGGTCGACATCGCCTACATCGGCGCGTGCACCGGCGCCAAGCTCGACGATCTGCGCGCCGCGGCACGCGTGCTGGCGGGGTATCGCATCGCGGCCGGCGTGCAGCTGATGGTGGCACCCGCCTCGGTGCACGACCGTGAGGCCGCCGAGCGCGAGGGGATCATGAAGATGCTCGTCGACGCGGGCGCCAGCGTGCTGCCCAGCAGCTGCGGGGCCTGCGCAGGCTACGGCAGCCGCATTGCCGAAGGCACGACGGTGATCTCGTCGACGGCGCGCAACTTCAAGGGGCGCATGGGGGCGGCCAGCGCGGAGGTGTTCCTCGGCTCGCCCTACACGGTGGCGGCTTCGGCACTGCGGGGGGTGATTGCGGATGCGCGGGAGGTGTTGGCGTGACTTGGGGTGGAGGTGGGCTGGTTCGCTCTTGTCTGGTGGTGGCGGGCAAGGCCGCGGAGCACGAGGGCACGAACGCCACCGTCGTTGCCGCAAAGGGCTGTGCGGGCTCGGTGCGGCGCGCATCTGCGGCGCCGAGCAGCGCAGCCCTCTTGGCCTGCGCGCGTACTCGCGCGCTTCCACATCTGACTCTGCGCGGGTGTCCGAGTGGCACGAGCGCAGCGAGTGCAACGAGTTGCGCGCAGGGGCCAAGAGGGCGAGCAGCGCAGGGAAGTTGGCTCGCGCAGCGAGCCAACCGCCGCAGCTAAGCGCCGCACCGAGCCCGCACAGCCCTTTGCCGCCACAACCTCCGTAGACGTCCAGCCAAGAAAGCACCGCACACCGCAACGACACATGCGCACCTGGCGCCTCCCCCCCGACGTCGACACCGACCAGCTCGCCCCCGGCCACGCCATGAAGGACGGCCGCATCGAGGTGGTGGCCAGGCACTGCCTGGAAGCCGTGCGCCCCGAGTTCCCGCACCGCGTGCGTGAAGGCGATGTCGTCGTGGCCGGCGCCAACTTCGGCATCGGCAGCTCGCGCGAGCAGGCCGCCACGGTGCTGGTGCATCTGGGCGTGGCCGCAGTCATCGCCCCCAGCTACAGCGGCCTGTTCTTGCGCAATGCCTTCAACGTCGGCCTGCTGCTGCTGACCTGCCCGCGCGCGCTGGACATCGCCGACGGCGTGCCGCTCGGCTTCGACGCGCGCGCCGGCAAGATCGCACTCAACGGCGGCGTCACGCTGGACACCGAGCCCATCCCGGGCTTCCTTCTCGAGCGCATCGCGGCCGGCGGCCTGCTGGCCGAACTCAAGCGGCGCTTCGCCGCCAGCCCCAACGGGCCCGCAGGTTGACCGCGGCATGCCCTGGCACCGCAAACCTGCGCTTCACCCGACCCCACTGCCTTCACCCCGAACCATGGCCAAGAACAACCCCCCCGGCGCGACCCCCGAGTTCGACCTCGTCATCAAGAACGTGCGTGTCGTGCGCCCGCACGGCAACGTGGTGCACGAAGCCGACATCGCCATCGCCGGCGAGAAGATCGCGCTCGTCGCCCCCGGCATCGACGTGGCGCGCGCCAAGGCCGCGTACGAAGGCCGCGGACAGCTGGCCTTTCCGGGTGTGGTCGATGCCCACATGCACGCCGGCATCTACAACCCGCTGGCCGAAGACGCCGTCACCGAAAGCCGCGCCGCGGCGATGGGCGGCGTGACGAGTTCGCTCAACTACTTCCGCACCGGCCAGTACTACCTCAACAAGGGCGGGCCGTATCGCAGCTTCTTCCCCGAGGTGCTGGCGCTGGCCAAGGGCCGTTTCCACGTCGACTACGGCTTCCACTTGGCGCCGATGGACCGCACGCACATCGACGAACTGCCGATGCTCATCCGCAAGCACGGCGTGGCCAGCTTCAAGATCTTCATGTTCTACGGCAGCCATGGTCTGCACGGCGCCAGCAACGCGCAGCGCAGCTTCCTCATGATCGGCGACGACGAGCGCTACGACGTCGCGCACTTCGAGTTCATCATGCGCGGCCTGCAGGCCGCGCGCGAGGCCCTGCCGGCAGCCACGGCGCGGCAGGTGTCGCTGAGCCTGCACTGCGAGACGGCGGAGATCATGACCGCCTACACGAGGCTGGTCGAAAACGACAAGTCGCGCGGCGCCCCCAAGGGCCTGGCCGCCTACCACGCCAGCCGCCCGCCGCACAGCGAAGGCCTGGCGGTGTTCACCGCGGCCTACCTGGCCAACGAAACCGCGCTGCCCAACATCAACCTGCTGCACCTGAGTTCGCGCAAGGCCGTGCAGGCAGCGATGACGATGAGCAAGGTGTTCCCGCACATCGACTTCAAGCGCGAGGTGACCATCGGCCACCTGATGCTCGACATCCACAGTCCAGCCGCGGAGCTTGCGAAGGTGAACCCGCCGATCCGACCCCGCGAAGACGTGGAGTTCCTGTGGGGCGCGCTGCTGGCCGGCGAGCTGGACTGGGTGGTGAGCGACCACGCCTGCTGCCGCCACGAGATGAAGGTGCCCGAGCCCGCCAAGCGCTACTTCGGCCGCCAGATCTGGCTGGCCAAGAGCGGCTTCGGCGGCACCGAGTACCTGCTGCCGGCACTCGTGAGCGAAGGCACCCGGCGCGGCATGGGCTACAACCACATGGCACGCGTGACGAGCTGGAACCCGGCGCAGCGCTACGGCCTGAACGCCAAGGGCGACATTGCGCCGGGGTTCGATGCCGACATTGCGCTGGTCAACCCGGCGCACACCTGGACCATTCGCGCCGCCGAGTCGCCGAGCACGCAGGGCTACACGCCGTTCGAAGGACTCGAGCTGTCGGCGCGGGTCCAGAGCACCTTCCTGCGCGGGCACAAGATCTTCGAAGGCGGGCGGGTGCTCGGCAAGCCCACCGGCCGCTACCTGCATCGGCCGACGGCCTGAGGCGCGGCACGCCACGATCGAGCCTCACAGCTTCTTGCCCATCGCCATGTCCCCGACAGGTTCGGCCCCGGCCACACCCCAGATCGTGCGGGCCCGGTCCTTGCCCGCCGGCGCCACCGAGGTGCCGGTGGCCGTCGTCGGCGCCGGGGCCTGCGGCCTCACCGCGGCGCTCTTTCTGCGCGACGCGGGCATCGATGGCGTGCTGCTCGAACGCGACCCCGCACCCCAGGGCAGCACCGCGCTCTCCTCGGGCTTCATCCCGGCCGCTGGCACGCGCGTGCAGCACGCGGCCGGCGTGCTCGAGGACACGCCGGCCACGTTTGCGGCCGACATCCAGGCCAAGGCCCGCGGCACCGCTGCACCGCATCTGGTGGCCTCGTACACCGAGGCCATCGCGCCGGCGCTGGATGCGCTGCAGGAACGGCACGGCGTCACGTTCGAGCTCCTCGACGGCTTTCTCTACCCCGGCCACCGCCGGCGGCGCATGCATGCGCTGAGCGAGCGCACCGGGGCGGCGCTGTTGGCCACGCTGGAGACCGCCGCCGGGCGCGCCGGCGCCACGGTGTTGACCGACGCACGCGCCGTGGAGCTGTGGGTGGCGCAGGATGAGCTCGGCGGCGCGCCCCCGCGCGTGCTGGGAATCGGCTTCGCGCGCCCCGACGGCCGCGTCGAGCACCTGGCCTGCCAGGCACTGCTGCTGGCCTGCAACGGCTTTGGCGGCAACCCGGCGATGGTGCGCGAGTGGCTGCCCGAGATGCGCGAGGCCACCTTCGCCGGTCATGCCGGCAACGACGGCAGTGCCATCGCGTGGGGCCGCGCGCTGGGCGCGGGGCTCGCCGACCTCGGCGGCTACCAGGGCCACGGCAGCTGGGCGGTGCCCCAGGGCGCGCTCATCACCTGGGCGCTGATGATGGAGGGCGGCATCCAGGTCAACGCGAGTGGCGAGCGCTTTCACGACGAGACGGCCGGCTACTCCGAAGCCAGCGTGCAGGTGCTGGCGCAGCCGGGCGCCGTGGTGTGGAACGTGTTCGATGACCGGCTGCTGGCACTCGGCCGGACGTTCCCCGACTTCGCCGCCGCCGAGGCTGCCGGCGCCGTGCGCGATGCGGATGACGCCGCCGCTTTGGCCGCCATCATCGGGTGCAACGCGAGTCGGCTGCACGCCGCGCTGGCAACCACCAGACTCGCGGCACCCTTTCACGCCATCAAGGTGACGGGCGCGCTGTTCCATACACAAGGCGGCCTGGACATCGATGCGCACTGCCGTGTGCTGCGCGCGGCCGACCGCGCGCCCTTCCCCAACCTGCTGGCCGCTGGCGGCGCCGCGCGTGGCGTCTCGGGAAACGCCGTGTGGGGCTACCTCAGCGGCAATGGGCTGCTGAGTGCCGTGGCCGGCGGCTTCATCGCTGCGCGCACCATGGCCAGGGCGCTGCCCCTTCCGGTCACAAAGGCCACCTGAAAGCGGAGCCGCATGGCATGCCCACGCTTCGTGACCGCCTCGCCGAACCTCGAGCGCTGCTGGCGCCCGGCGTCTACGACGCGCTCTCGGCCCTGCTGGCCGAGCAGGCCGGCTTCGAGGCGCTTTACCTGAGCGGCGCCAGCATCGCCTACACCGCGCTCGGCCGCAGCGACGTGGGCCTGACCACCGCCACCGAGGTGGCCGACGTGCTGGCACGCATCACCGAGCGCGTGAACACGCCGCTCATCGTCGATGCCGACACCGGCTTCGGCAACGCGCTGAACGTGCAGCGCACGGTGCGGGTGTTCGAGCGCGCCGGCGCCGCGATGATCCAGATCGAGGATCAGACCTTTCCCAAGCGCTGCGGTCACCTCCAGGGCAAGAGCGTCGTGGGCACCACCGAGATGTGCGGCAAGCTACGCGCCGCGCTGGATGCGCGCACGAGCGCCGATACGCTGATCCTCGCCCGCACGGATGCGCTGGCGGTGGAAGGCCCGCAGGCGGCGTTCGAGCGCGCCGAGGCCTACCTGGCCTGCGGGGTGGATGCGCTGTTCATCGAGGCGCTGCGCACGCGCGAGCAGATGCAGGCCGCCTGTGCGCGCTTCGCCTTGCGCGTGCCGGGCGTTCCGCTGGTGGCCAACATGGTGGAAGGCGGCCAGACGCCGCTGGCCACGGCCGACGAACTGGGCGCGATGGGTTTTCGGCTGGTCATCTTTCCCGGCGGCACGGTGCGCGCGCTCGCACATGGGCTGCAGGGCTACTACGCCAGCCTCGCGCAACACGGCGGCACCGGGCCGTGGCGCGATCGGATGCTGGACTTCGACGGGCTCAACGAGGTGATCGGCACGGGGGGGCTGCTGGCTGCAGGCCGGAAGTACGCCGACTGACCGCACCTGCGCCACGGGCGGCGCCAATGGCCGGACGTTTGCGAACAATTCCCACGCCGAAGGCCGGACGCGGGCGGCGCCCGCACAATCGGCGCCCCCAGCCACCCCACAGAGCCCAGGACCGCCGCCATGTTGAAGTTCCACTACTCCCTCGCCCCCAACCCGATGAAGGTGGCGCTGTTTCTCGAGGAAGCCGGCCTGCCGTACGAGGCCATTCCGGTGGACACGCGCAAGGGCGAGCAGCATGCACCGGCGTTCACGGCGCTGAACCCCAACGCCAAGGTGCCGGTGATCGTCGACGGCGCCACCACCGTGTTCGACAGCAGCGCCATCCTGCTGTACCTGGCCGAGAAGACCGGCCAGTTCCTGCCCGACGCCGCCGACCGCGGGCGGATGCTTTCGTGGCTGATGTTCACCGCCTCGGGCATCGGGCCCTTCACCGGCCAGTGCGTGCACTTCAAGCACTACGCGCCCGAGCCGCATCCGTACTCGATCAACCGCTACGACTTCGAAGCCTGGCGGCACTGGAAGATCCTGAACGCGCACCTGGCCGACAAGCCGTGGATGGTGAGCGGGCGCTACACGTTCCTGGACATGGCGGTGTGGGGCTGGGCGCGCGCCGTGCCGTTCGCGCTGGGCGACAACGCGTGGGCCGAGCTGCCGCACGTCAAGCGCCTGCTCGACGAGGTGACCGCGCGCCCAGCGGCGCAGCGCGCCGCGGCCCTGAAGGACCGCTACGCCTTCAAGACCACGATGGACGACGAGGCGCGCCGCGCGATGTTCCCGCAGAACGAGCGGCTGAAGGCGGCGCAGGCCTGACCGAACCGCGCCGGCCCCGGCCCGTGCCGGCGGCCGGCGCCGGCCGCCTCACGGCCCGGGGTAGGTGGCGCGGAACAGCGCCCGCAGCCCGTCGGCGGTGAGCGCGTCGCCCTTCATCATCCTGGCGGCGTCGGGCTTGGACTTCATCTTCTTCATGTGCGCGTCGTAGGCCTTGCCCATCGCGGCCACGAACTCGGCCTTGTTGACCGTGCCGTCCTTGTTGCTGTCGCAGATGTCCCACATGCCGCTGAACGAGATGTCGTCCAGGCCCTCGGCCCGTGCCGTGGCGGCAACCGCGCCGAAACCGGCCGCCAGCGCGGCGGCAAACAACTCACGCTTGTTCATGATCGGGTCTCCTGGTGAGGTGGCAGTCGACGGCGCAGCAAGCCGCGCCGTACCAGGATGTACGAAGGGACCGCCGGCACGGAGGCAGCGGCGGACCGGGGGATTTCGTGTGCATCCAGCGCCCGCGGCGCGGCGTAGCGCGGCACCGGCAACCCAGCGCCCTGGCCGGCTGCCTTGCACGGCGCACCCTTCGGGCGGCACCGGCGCCTGCCGGGCCGGCATGGACCGAAGATGAAGCTGCCCGCTGCACCCAGCGCTGAAGCCTTCGACACGCTGCACGACGACCCCGCGGCGTGGCGCGACGCCCTCGTGGACATCGCGCGCTCGCACGGCGGCGGCAAGCTGGTGCAGGAGAGCGCGGGCACCGTGCTGGTGGCGCGGCTGGGCCGCGACCGCGTGCTCAAGGTCTACCCGCCCTTCCTGCGCGACCACTTCGAGTTCGAGCACGCGATGCTGCAGCAGCTGCACGGCCGGCTGCGCGTGCCCACGCCCGAGCTGCTGGCCGACGGCCAGCGTGACGGCTGGCCGTATCTCGTGATGACGCAGCTGGCCGGTGAGCCGCTCACCGCCAGCTGGCCGCGCATGAACGAAGCCGAGCGATGCGCGCTGCTGCGCGAGACCGGCGCACTGGCCGCCGAAGTGCATGCCCTGCCGGTGGGCGCAGCCGCGGCGGCCGCGGCGCCGCGCTGGGCCGACTTCATTGCCGCGCAGCGCACGCGCTGCGTCGAGCGGCACCGGCGCACCGGCCTGCCCGCGCACCTGCTCGAGCAACTGCCACCATTCCTCGCCGGCCCGCTGCCCGAAGGGCCCCCGGTGCTGCTGACCGGCGAATACACGCCGTTCAATCTCTTCACCACGCCGCAGCACCGGCTGGCAGCGATGTTCGACTTCGGCGACGGCCTGGTCGGGCCGCGCGAGTACGACTGGCTCGGCCCGCAATGCTTCCTGGTCGCGGGCCATCGGGCGCGCGGCGCAGCGTTCATCGGTGGCTACGGCGCCGCGGTGCGGCCCGCGCAGCGCGAACCGCTGCTGCGCCTGCTGCTGCTGCACCGCTACAGCAACCTGCCGGCGCAGGTGAAGACCGACGGCTGGCAGCAGCTGCGCAGCCTGCAGGAACTGGCCGAGCGGCTGTGGCCCCTCTGAGGGCGCCCCTGCCTTCGGCGACGCACGCCACCGCGGCATGGCCGCCCGGACGGCCCGAGCCGGCCCGTGAGCAGCCGGTCAGGGCGTGCCGATGAACAGGTAGGCGTTGGTCGAGCCGCCGCTGCCGTGCCCGATGCCCAGGTACACCGCGCCCAGCGGCGTCTCGCCGCCGAGGTAGACGGCCAGCGAGCGCAGCGTGCCGCTGCGCTTTTGCACGGTGTAGGGCGTGGCCACGCGGCCGCCTTCCAGCGCCACGCCCAGGCGCATGTCGCCGCGCAGACCCAGCGGCAGCCGGCCGATGATGCGCTCGGCACGCACATGGCCATAGGCGACGTCGTCGCCGATCAGCTGACCGCTGGCGAACGCCGTGAGGTTGAGGAAGCCGCCCAGCCGCGCCGCGTCGTTCAGTGGCAGGGCACCGCGCGGCGAGCCCACCCAGGTGAGCCGCCCGCCCAGCACCCAGCCCGCATCGCGCAGCGACTCCGGCAGCGTGCCCACCAGCCTGCCGGCGAAGGCGCCGGTGAGCGCGCCGCGCAGGTCCAGCGAGACGCGCGAGTAGTCGCGGCGCGGGCTGTCGAAGTACTCGGCCTCGGCACTCCAGCCGCTGCGCGGAAAGTACAGCCGGTCGAACTGGTCGAAGTCGACACCGACGAACCAGCCGCCGGTGCTGCGTTCGGGCAGGTTGGCCAGGATGTCGATGCCGGTGTCCAGCTCGTGGTTGGTGCGCCACTCGCGCCAGCCGCCGCGCGCGGTGCCCACCAGGCTGAGGTTCAGGCCACCGGCCAGCTGGGCGCGCCAGCGCACGCTGCGGTATTCGGCGATGCGTTGTTCGACGAAGAAGTAGTCGCTGCGCTCGCGCCGGTAGTCGGCCAGCGCATCCACGTACCACAGCTTGTCGCGCGTCACCGGCTGCAGCCACTCGACGCCGGCACCGGTGGCGCTGCCCAGTTCGCCGGTGACGAGCAGCTCGCCGCCCAGCGTGTTGACCCACGTGCGGTGATAGGCCGCGCGCAACTGATAGGTGCTGCCCTGGCTCAGGTTGCTGTCCAGCCTGAGGCCCAGGCGCAGGTAGTCGGGGCCCCAGCTCTTTTCCACCGGCATCACACGCAGCACGTTGTGCCCGCCGTCGGCCGGAGCGCCACCCAAGCCACCCAAGCCACCCACGCCGCCCGCACCGCCCGCGCCGGCCTGGCGCACGACGCTGTAGTCGACATGCTCGTACCAGCCGTCGCCGTAGATGCGGCCCATCGCGCGGTCGAGAGCGGCGGTGTCCAGCGGCGCACCCAGCGGCTGCGCGAGATAGCGGCGCACCACCGCTTCGCTCACGCGCGCCAGGCCCACCACTTCGACGGCATCCACACGCAGCCGCGCGGCGCTGCCGCCGGCCAGGCGCTGCCGCCAGGCCGCCCAGCCGGTCTCGTCCACCGCCAAAGCCTGCAGGTGGGCGGCGGCCCCCTCGGCGGCGACGCGGCCGCGTTCGGCGGCGCCGGCGTGGCGGTCAAAGTCGGCCGCCGTGATGCCCCCCAGGTCGGGCTGGATGTAGATGTCCGCCGGCGTCAGCGAAGCCAGCGCAGCCTGCACGTTCTGCTCGGTCAGCAGCGCCAGCACCTGCGCGCTCACCGTGAGCAGGCCGCTCACCTCCTCGGGCTTGAGCGGCGCGGTGCCGACGTTGACCGCGATCACCACCTCGGCGCCGCAGCGCTCGCGCGCTTCGCGCACCGGCAGGTTGTCCACGAGGCCGCCGTCCACCAGCTTGCGGCCGTTCAGCGCGGCCGGCGCCATCAGCCCGGGCACCGACATGCTGGCGCGCATGGCCAGCGTCAGGCTGCCTTCGCGCAGCACCACGCGCTGGCCGGTGCCGATGTCGGTGGCGATGATGCTCACCGGCAGCGGCAGCTGCTGCAGCTCGCGCTCGCCG
>JAEUPD010000159.1 GCA_016788525.1 Rubrivivax sp. | reverse complement strand
GCTTGCTGGCAAGCCGGGTAGGCCGACGGTGTATCCGTCGGCCGTCATCGACGGCGGGCCCGCAGGGCCCGACGGCGACGCCGGGCCTCGCGTCCCGCGCGGCGCTGCGCTGCGGGCCGGACCTCTGCTCGCCACGACCTCCATGCACCGTCGCGCAACAACGGCGCCAACCACCGGATCCAGGACCAGAAGCGCCCCCCGAGCCCTTTGCAGCATGGAGCGCCGCGCGGGCCGTCAGCGCCTTTCCAGCCGCAGCACCGGCCCCACGCGCTCGCGCGTCACCTCGTCGGCGTGGAACGGCAGCCGCGGCCAGACCTTGCGTGCGTACAGCCGCAACTGATCGGCCCCATGCGGTGAAGCCGGGTCGGTGCTCTGGCCATAGGTCAGCAACGCCTGCGCGACCGGGCCGCGCGCGTCGAAGGTCACCGTCTGCACGTAGCTCGTGCCGTAGTCGATGCGCAGGCCCTTGGGGCCGATGCCGGGGTTGTCGCCCAGGTAGTTGAGCACGCCCTCGAAGCTCTGCCCGCCGTGCAGGCCGATCGGCTCGTCGGTGATGGCCGGGCGCTGCACGTCGCCCAGCGGCGCGTCCAGCGCGAAGCCGGCCTCGCGCACCTTCTTCACCGCGCCGCCGAGCGCCTGCCAGACCTTGGCCGCCACCTCGGCATCGGCCAGATTCAGGCCGGTGGGGGTTTCCACCGGGCGGGCCTTGTCGAAAGGCACGCGCCACACCTTCGGCACGCTCATCGCCGTGCGCCAGAACTCGCGGAACAGGTGCGCGCCGCGTGCGCCGAGGTCGTTGCCGCGGTCCCAGCCGCGCAGCGCCTGGCAGCCCGCGGTGGCCTCGGCCGTGGGGGCACCGGCAGCGCAGGCCGCCAGCAGATCGGGCAGCACCAGCTGCGCGGCGAAGTTGCGGTTGGCGAACAGCTGCCGCTGCGCACCGCCTGGCGTCACCGGCCCGGCGGCCACCAGCGCCGGCACCTCGACCAGGCCGCTGCGCGTGCGCATCTGGCGCACGACGTCGTCGCCGACCAGCGGCGAGACGGGCGTGCCGGCGCCAAAGCGCTGCGCCGGGTGGGTGTAGAAGAAGCTGTCGTTGCTGTTGTGCACCCAGTCGCCGCGCACGGCCACCGGCATGCGCTCGATGGGCGTCAGGCCGGGCACCGGCGAGGCCGGGTCGCGGCGCCACTGGCAGTCGGCCTTGCTGCCGTTCAGCACCACGAGGCCGGCGCCGCCCAGCAGGCGGGCCGCGCCGTCGCTGGGGCGGCAGCGCTGCAGCATCGCGGCGTCGACGTCGGGCACGGTGCTCACGTCGGCGTAGAAGGCGTTGCCCTGGCGGTCGGCCGCGATGGTGTTGACCCACGCCGTGCCCAGCCCCGCCAACGCCCGGCGCAGGTCCTGCACGCCGGTGGCGCGGCCGAAGGCGAGGTAGTTGTCGGTCAGGCGCATGTTGCCGGCGTTGGCGTCTTGCAGCGCGTAGGCACGCTGCGCGGTCCAGCCCAGGCCCGCGCGGGGCATCGAGACCACCGGGCCCCAGCGCGTGAGCCACACGGTGTGCGTCTTGCGCTCGCCGCCGGCACTTTCGATCGTGGCCGCGCGCTGGCGCATCTTCTCGCGCTGGCCGTCGACGACGTAGCTCGTGGGGTCGCCAGGCACCAGCGTCAGCTCGTGCAGCGTGAAGCGCTTGCCGGTGCTGACGGTGTGGCTCCAGGCCACGTCCTTGTTGAAGCCGATGACCACCATGGCGGCGGTGCCGATGGCCGCGCCCATCACGTCCAGCTGCCCGGGCACGGTGAGGTGCACCTGCCAGAAGCGGTTCACGCCGGTCCACGGGAAGTGCGGGTTGCCCACCAGCAGGCCGTGGCCGGTGCCGGTGGTCTCGCGGCCGAAGGCCCAGGCATTGGAGCCGAAGCCGGCCGATGCCGGGTCGGCCAGGCCCGCGTCGTGCAGCCAGGCCAGCGCAGCGGCCACGTCCACCTCCGCCGCCCTGTCCTCGATGGCTGCCACGGCCACCTCGCCGGCGTGCCGCGGCAACGGCGCCATCGAGGTGGGGCGTGTCGGCTGCGGCGGCGCTGCGGCCAGCATCGCATCGGCCAGCGCGCCCACCCCGGCCTGCACCGCGCTGAGCTCGCCGATGCGGCGGTACTCGGCCTCGGTCATCGGCTTGACCCAGGCCGCGCTGCCGCACGGGGCCGGCAGGCGGCCGGCATGGTCGGCCAGGAAGCGGTTGTAGCCGGCAACGTAGCCGCGCTGCAGCGCCCGCGCGTCGGCGCTTTGCGCTTCGGCGGCGCGCGCCAGCGCCGCATCGTCCATGTGCGCGGCGATGAAGAAGTCGATCAGCTCGTTGGGCAGCCGGCGCAGGCCCAGCGCGCCGGTGGCCGCGGGGCCGAACGTGCGCGCGCGTTCGGCACGCACCGTCACCAGGTGCTGGGCGGTGAGGCAGAAGTTGTCCTGCGCGTAGGCGTAGGCCATGCCGTAGGCGAGCGTCTCGAAGTCCGGTGCCTGCACGTGCGCGACGCCGTGTGCGGTGCGCTGGACAGTGGCGGCCGGCAGGGCGGCGCCCGGGCTGCGGCCGGTACCCGCGGATGTGGTGGCGGATGTGGTGGCGGATGTGGCGGGGGATGTGGCTGCAGACGTGCCCGCGGGCGGGCCCGCGCAGGCCGCCAGCAACGCCGCGGCCAAGGCACCGGCCAGCACGGCGGCCGGGCGGCCGGCCCGGGTGGGAGCGGAACTCATGCCTTCACCTTGGGCATGCGGCCCATCAGATAGAACTCGTCATTGGGCCGCATGCCGCTGAAGTTGGCCAGCCGGTTGCTCATGCCGAAGAAGGCGGTGATGGCGGCGATGTCCCACGCGTCCTCGTCGCTGAAGCCATGCTCGCGCAGCGCGGCGAAGTCGGCCTCGTCGAGCTCGGCCGAGCGCAGGCACACCTTCATCGCGAAGGCGAGCATCGCGCGCTGGCGTGGCGTGATGTCGGCCTTGCGCCAGTTGACCGCCACCTGGTCGGCGACCAGCGGCTTCTTCTCGTAGATGCGCAGGATGGCGCCGTGCGCCACCACGCAGTACAGGCACTCGTTGGCGGCGCTGGTGGCCACCACGATCATTTCGCGGTCGCCCTTGGTCAGCGAGCCGGTCTCCTCGAGCATCAGCGCGTCGTGGTAGGCCACGAAGGCGCGCCACTCGGCCGGGCGGCGCGCCAGCGCCAGGAAGACATTGGGCACGAAGCCGGCCTTGGCCTGCACCTCGAGGATGCGCTGGCGGATGTCTTCGGGCACCTCGGCCAGCGTGGGCGAGGCGTAGCGGCTCATCGGGGGGGACATGCGGGGGTCTCCTGGGGGTCAGCGTGCGTTCGAGCGGGGGAGTCAGAGGACGATCAAGGGGCAGACGCGGGAGGATCAAGCAGGGCGATCGAGGCGATCAGGTCTTGAACTGCATGGCGTGCAGCCGTGCGTACAGGCCACCGCGGGCCAGCAGCTGGGCGTGCGTGCCCTGCTCCACCACGCGGCCGGCGTCCAGCGCCACCACGCGGTCGGCATGTTCGATGGTCGACAGCCGGTGCGCGATGACCAGCGTGGTGCGCCCGGCCATCAGGCGCTCGAGCGCGGCCTGCACGGCGCGCTCGCTCTCGCTGTCCAGCGCCGAGGTGGCCTCGTCGAGGATGAGCACCGGCGCGTCCTTGAACAGCGCCCGCGCGATGGCCAGCCGCTGGCGCTGGCCGCCGGAAAGCTCGCTGCCGTTGTGGCCGATCACCGTGTGCAGCCCCTGCGGCAGGCCGGCCACGAAGTCGGCCAGCGCGGCGGCGGCCAGCGCCTCGCGCACGCGGGCCTCGGTGGCCGCCTCGCCCGCTGCCATGTCGCCCAGCGACACGTTGGCCAGGATGGTGTCGTTGAACAACACCACGTCCTGGCTGACGAAGGCGAACTGGCGCCTGAGCACCTCGATGTCCCAGTCGGCCAGCGCCACGCCGTCCAGCGTGATGCGGCCGCGGCCGGGCTCCAGGAAGCGCGGCAGCAGGTTTGCCAGCGTCGTCTTGCCCGCGCCCGAAGGGCCCACCAGCGCCACCGTCTCGCCGGCGCGCACGGTGAGCGAAACCTCGGCCAGCGCCGGCGCGGCCTGGTCGTGATAGGCCAGGCCCACGCCTTCGAACACCACTTCGCCGCGCGCGCGCTGCGCCGGCCGCAGGGTGCCGCCGGCCTCGGTGGGCGCGGTTTCGGCCAGGTCCAGCCCGCGCTCCACCGCCACCAGGCCCCGGGTGATGGGCGCCATCACGTCCGACAGGTGCTTCAGCGGCGCCACCAGCATCAGCATCGCGCTGATGAAGGCCACGAAGCTGCCCACCGTGGCGCCGCCGGCCTGGCTTTGCCACAGCGCCAGCGTGATGACGGCCGACAGCGCCACCGCGGCCAGCATCTGCGTCACCGGCGTCATGCTGGCGCTGGCCACGGCCACCTTCAGCCCCAGGCGGCGCAGCAGTTCGGCGCGGGCGCCGAAGCGCCGGCCCTGCGCGGCCTCGGCGCCCTGCAGGCGCACGATGCGCCAGGCGAGCACGTTCTCCTCCACCACGTAGGCCAGTTCATCGGCGGCGCGGTGCGTCTCCACCGTAAGCCGGTGCAGCCGCGCGCCGAGCTTGCGCATCACGA
Organism: Rubrivivax sp.; assembly: GCA_016788525.1. Lineage (GTDB taxonomy): Bacteria > Pseudomonadota > Gammaproteobacteria > Burkholderiales > Burkholderiaceae_C > Rubrivivax. The sequence continues at coordinate 67,778 of JAEUPD010000159.1, read as the reverse complement.
ACGCCAGCGTCGGGAACAGCACCGCCACGAACAGCGTGAGCTGCCAGTTCAGCCACAGCAGATAGGCGATCAGCGCCACCAGCGTGAGCGAGTCGCGCACCAGGGTCAGCATGGCGTTGGTGAGGATCTGCAGGCCGCCCTGGATGTCGTAGACGAAGATGTTGGTCAGGCCGCTGGCCGTCTGCTCGGCAAAGAGCGCCGGCTTGGCCTTCATCAGCCGGGTGAACATCGCCTCGCGCAGCCGCAGCATGGCGCGCTGGCCGGCCCACGCCAGCCCGTATTGCGACAGGAAGCCGGCCAGGCTGCGCAGCGCGAACAGCCCGACGATGGCCACCGGCACCAGCCCGAGCGGGATCTGCTGGCCGGTGAAGCCGTCGTCGAGCAGCCGCTTCATGAAGTCGGCCAGCATCGGCTCGGTGAGCGCCATCAGCGTGGCGCCGACGATGGTGGCGGCCAGCCCGGTGCGGCTGGTGCGGAAGTACGGCGCAAGGCGCCTGAAGCGCGCGGTCAGGGTCGGCATGGCGGGCGCGCGGATTATCGACGGGCCCTCCCGGGCAACACCTGCTCACCGCTGCCCATAGGCGGCGGCCGGGGGGTGGGCCGGGCCGCTGCCTACAATCCGCGCCTCGAATGCCCGGACAAGGGCCCCACTTGGCGCGCCGATGCGCCCATCCATTCACGATGCAATGTGAGCACCACCCTGGCCGCCGGCGCCTCCTGATGTCGCTGGCCGCCGCCGGCCTGGCCCAGGCGCCGGCCGCGCGCGCGCAGTTCCGCGTCGAGATCGCCGGCGTCGGCGCCACGCAGACGCCGATCACCGTGGCCACCTTCCGCGACGAGGCGCAGGCCGGCGTGGCCGTCTCGCAGGTGATGCGCGCCAACCTCGAGCGCAGCGGCGTGTTCCGCCACGTGAGCACCACCGAACCGCTGGACGAACGCAGCGTGGTGCGCCTGCCCGACTGGCGCGCCAAGGGCACCGACGCGCTGGTGGCCGGCTCGGTGAGCCGGCTGGCCGACGGCCGCTTCGACATCCGCTACAAGCTGTGGGACACGGTGAAGAACGAGGAGCTGCTCGGCCGCAGCACCACCGTGCCGGCGGCCGACCTGCGGCTGGCCGCGCACCGCATCAGCGACGAGATCTACCAGCAGCTCACCGGCGAGCGCGGCGTGTTCGCCACGCGCATCGCCTACGTGGTGAAGACCGGCCCGCGCTACACGCTGCACGTCACCGACGCCGACGGTGAAGGTGGCCATGTCGCGCTGGCCAGCCCGCAGCCCATCATCAGCCCGGCCTGGAGCCCCGACGGCCGCCAGCTCGCCTACGTGTCCTTCGAGGACCAGAAGGCGGTGGTGTGGGTGCAGGAGCTGACCAGCGGCCAGCGCCGCCGCGTGGCCAACTTCCGCGGCAGCAACAGCGCGCCGGCGTTCTCGGCCGACGGGCGCACGCTGGCGATGGCGCTGTCGCGCGAGGGGCTGACGCAGGTCTACGCGATGCCGGTGGCCGGCGGCAGCCCCACGCGGCTGACGCAGAGCAACGCCATCGACACCGAGCCGGTGTTCTCGGCCGACGGCAAGAGCATCTACTTCGTCAGCGACCGCGGCGGCGGCCCGCAGATCTACCGCATGGGCGCGGCTGGCGGCGCGGCCGAGCGCGTCACGTTCAGCGGCAGCTACAACATCAGCCCGAGCCTGAGCCCCGATGGGCGGCACCTGGCCTTCATCACGCGCCAGGGCGGCGCGTTCAAGGTCAGCCTGCAGGAGCTGGACACCGGCACGGCACGGCAGCTCTCGGACACCACCGACGACGAGCGCCCGAGCTTCGCACCGAACGGCCGCCTGATCGTCTACGCCACCCGCGTGCGCGGCGCCGACGTGCTGATGACCTCCACGCTGGACGGCAAGATCAAGTCGCGGCTCATCGTCACCAGCGGCGACGTGCGCGAACCCAGCTGGGGACCGTTTGGTCGTTAGGTGGCACCGGCGCCGGCACGCTACCCGCGGGTCTTCCCTGGCGAACCTTTGTGCCGCCGCGCGCTCTACTCCCCGTTTCCGCCCCCTTTTCTGACGCAGACCTGCCACAAGGAGTGCCCGCCATGGCCCCGAAGACGAACCTGCCCACCTCCCTTCGCAGCGCCCTCGCGTTGCTGGCGATGGCCGGCGCGATGATTGCCTGCGACTCCACGCCCATCGCGCCGGACAAGCTGTCGCCCACCGAGAGCCGGCCCGTGCTGCCCGCGGCCGGCACCAGCCCCGCGGGTGGCTCGGGGGGCAGCACCGGCGGCGGCGCGGCCCAGTCGCAAGTGGCCAGCGTCGACCTCACGCGTGGCGCCGCCGGCGCCACCGCCGGGGCGGCGGCGCTGCTGGCCGCGCCCAGCCAGCGTGTCGTGTACTTCGACTTCGACAGCTTCGCCATCCGCGACGAGTACAAGCTGGTCATCGAAGGCCATGCCCGCGTCCTGGGCCGCGACAAGGCCCGCCGCATGGTCATCGAAGGCCACACCGACGAGCGCGGCGGACGCGAATACAACCTCGCGCTCGGGCAGAAGCGTGCCGAGGCCGTGCTGCGCTCGATGACGCTGCTGGGCGCCACCGAGGCCCAGCTCGAGGCCGTGAGCTACGGCAAGGAGCGGCCCGCCGCCCCCGGCAGCGACGAAGCGGCCTGGGCGAAGAACCGCCGCGCCGAGCTGAAGGACCGTTGAGCATGTGGCGCGCGTCCCTTCCCGGGCCCGCGGCCGCCGCGCTGGCCGCCCTCTTCGCGCTGGCCGGCCCGGCGCATGCGCAGTTGTTCAAGGACGACGAGGCACGCAAGGCGGTCATCGACCTGCGCGCCCGCGTCACGCAGAACGAAGAGGCGGTCAAGACCCGCGACGCCGAGCTGACCGCGCAGCTGACGGCGCTGAACGCGCAGCTGGCCGAGCAGATCGGCGCGCTGCGCAGGAGCCTGCTGGACCTGAACAACCAGCTCGAGACGATGCGTGCCGAACTGGCCAAGCTGCGCGGCACCGACGAGCAACTGCAGCGCGAGGTGGCCGAGCTGCAGCGCCGCAGCCGCGACATCGGCCAGACGCTGGACGACCGCATCCGCCGGCTCGAGCCGGTGAAGGTGACGATCGACGGCCGCGAGCACAGCGTCGACCAGGAAGAGCGCCGCACCTTCGACGAAGCCATGGCCGTGATGCGCGGCGGCGACTTCGACCGCGCCGCCGCCTCGCTGGCCAACTTCCAGAGGCGCTACGCTGGCAGCCCCTACACCAACCAGGCGCGTTTCTGGCACGGCAATGCGCTGTACGGCAAGCGCGACTACAAGGCCGCCATCGATGCCTTCCGCACCTTCGTGGCCGGCGCCCCCGACCACCCGCGTGCGCCCGAGGCGCTGCTGGCGCTGGCCAACAGCCAGGCCGAGACCAAGGACAACCGCGGCGCGCGCGCCACGCTGCAGGAACTGATCAAGTCCTACCCCAACACCGAGGCCGCGCAGGCCGGGCGCGACCGGCTGGTGACGCTGCCGGCGCGCTGACGCGCGTCGCGAAGCGCGCCCCTGACCGGTGAGCGAAGCCGACCTGCCGGCGCTCGCGCAGCGCGTGCTGCTGGCCGGCGGGTTGCTGGGCGCGCTGTTCGGTGCGCTCGCGCAGCGCACGCACTTCTGCACCATGGGCGCGGTGGCCGATATCGCGAACATGGGCGACTGGTCGCGCATGGTCCAGTGGCTGGTGGCAATGGCCGCCGCAATGCTCGGCTTCAACGCGCTGGTCGGCCTGGGGCTGGTGCAGGCCCGGCACAGCATCTACACGGCCCCGACGTGGCTGCCGCTGTCGCACGCGCTGGGCGGGCTGCTGTTCGGCACGGGCATGGTGCTGGCCTCGGGCTGCGGCAGCAAAACGCTGGTGCGCATCGGCGGGGGCAGCCTGAAGGCGCTGGCGGTGTTCGTGGTGCTGGCCATCGCTGCCTATGCCACGCTGCGCGGCATCGTGGCCGTGGCCCGCGTGGCCACGGTGGACCGCGCCGCCGTGGCGCTGCCGGCCGGACAGGACCTGCCTTCGCTGCTGGCGGCCGCGGGGCTGGGCACGACAAGAACGATTGCGCCGCTGCTGGCGCTGGCCGTGGCGGCCGCGCTGCTGCTGTTGGCGGCCACCCGGCGCGAGGCGCGCCGGCCCGAGGTGTGGCTGGGCGGTCTTGGCATCGGCGCGGTCGTCACCGCGGGCTGGTGGGTCACCGGCCACCTGGGGCACGTGGCCGAACACCCGCTCACCCTCGAAGAGGCGTTCGTCGGCACGCAGGCCGGCCGCATGGAGTCGCTGACCTTCATCGCACCGGCCGCGCACACGCTGGACTGGATCATCCTGTTCAGCGACAAGAGCCGCGCCTTGAGCTTCGGCATCGTCACCACGCTGGGCGTGGTGCTCGGCTCGGCGGCCGTCGCCCTGGCGCGCGGGAGCTTCCGCTGGGAAGGATTCGCGGGCGCCGAGGACACCGCCAACCACCTCCTGGGCGCCGTGCTGATGGGCGTGGGCGGGGTCACGGCACTCGGCTGCACCGTGGGGCAGGGGCTCACGGGCCTTTCCACGCTGGCGCTGGGCAGCGTGGTGTCCCTGGCCGGCATCGTGGCCGGTGCGGTGGCGGCCCTGCGCTACCAGGCCTGGCGCGTGGAGCGCAGCGGATGAAGCGGGCCGCCCGGGCGCGGCAGGCTCGCGGGCCGCGCGTCGCGCGATGGAGAACATCGTGAGCGTCGAGTCGCCACCCACGGCGCAAGCCAGCCCGGGCCTGGTTGACGACATGGCGGCCGACCTCGAACGCCGCTTCGGCGGCCTGCGCCGCCTGTATGGCGAGGCAGGCTACGCGCGGCTGCGCGCCGCGCGCATCGCCGTGGTGGGCGTGGGCGGCGTGGGCTCGTGGGCGGCCGAGGCGCTGGCCCGCTCGGGCGTGGCCGAACTCGTGCTCGTCGATCTCGACCATGTCGCCGAATCGAACATCAACCGCCAGGTGCAGGCCCTCACGCCCACGCTCGGCCAGGCCAAGGTGCAGGCGCTGGCCGCGCGCATCGCGCTCATCCACCCCGGCTGCCGCGTGCATGGCGTGGAAGAGTTCGCCACGGCCGACAACTGGCCCGCGCTGCTGCCCGTGCCGGTGGACGCCGTCATCGACGCCTGCGACCAGGTGCGCGCGAAGGAAACGCTGGCGCGGTGGGCGATGGCGGCGGCGCTGCCCGCGGTGTGCGTGGGCGCTGCCGGCGGCAAGCGGCACGCCCAGCGCGTGGAGGTGGCCGACCTCGCCGAAGTGACCCACGACCCGCTGCTGGCCACGCTGCGGCAGCGGCTGCGCAAGGCCGGTGCGCTGCCGGCGGCCGCGGCGCCGCGCCGCGGCATCGAGGGGATGCGTGCACGCGCAACGCACGGACGAACGCTGCGCTGCGTGTTCTCTCGCGAGCCGGTGACCGCACCTGCGGCGCAAGAGGAGGCCGATGCATGCGCCGTCGTCGACGGCAACCTCAACTGCCACGGCTACGGCTCCAGCGTGATGGTCACCGCCACCTTCGGCATGGTGGCCGCCGGCGAGGTGGTGGCGCAACTGCTCGCCGCCCCCGGGGCCGGCCCGGGGGCGGGACTGCACAGCACCTGACCACTGCCCTCGGCGGCACCGCAGGCACCGTGCGCGGGCAGAGGGTGTCCGAGGCGTCACCCCCGTGAAGACCCTGCCGAGCTTGCCGCTATACTGCGCGGCTCTACGGCCGGGTCGTTAGCTCAGTCGGTAGAGCAGCGGACTTTTAATCCGTTGGTCGCAGGTTCGAATCCTGCACGACCCACCACCGGATCGACAGTCCGGCACACACGAGTCGTTCGACTCCAGGGCTCTTAGCTCAGCTGGTAGAGCAGCGGACTCTTAATCCGTTGGTCGCAGGTTCGAATCCTGCAGGGCCCACCAATCTTCACGAGGGTTAGCGCGCGAGTAGCCGCTAACCCTTCAGTTTTTCCGGGGAGGCTGGTGCCAGTCTGGTGCCAGTATTCGGCGCCATGGCTCATCGTGTGCAATGCGTCGCCGCATACAGTGCTGGCATGTGTCGTACTGAACAAGTGAACACTGCCGTGAAGACCACGGAACTGGCACCGGTGCCAGTCTTGTGTCGCCTCGGTCGCTGGCCCGACCGCGAAGACCGAGCTTCAGCTTCGCGCTGCTCGACTCGGATCGGGCAGATGACTTTCGGGCCTTCGGGCAGCGGACTCCAGCGCCGGAGATCAGGGCCGCAACGCGGCAGCGAACTCGTCGAACACCGCGTTGTGCCGGTCCACGTCAGCCGCGGTTGTGCCGGGGCAGCATAGCATCATGTTGTGGAAGGGCGTGATCAGCACCCCGCGGTTCATCAGGTACAGGTGCAGCAGCGCCTCCAGCGCGTGGTCGCGCGAGCGGCGCACGTCGCGCGCATCGCGGGGCTCGTCCACCGAGAACAGCGTCTCCACGCGTGCTCCCAGGCGCGTGGCATGCCAGGGCAGGCCGTGGCGCAGGATGCTGTCGGTGACGCCAAGGTGCAGTCGTTCTGCCAGCGCCAACATGCGCTCGTAGGCATCGTCGTTGAGCACCTGCGACAGGACGGCGCGCATTACGGACACCGTGAGCGCATTGCCCGCCAGGGTGCCGCCGAAGCCGGCATGCGCACTCTGGCGCGCCGTCGGCGGCAGCGGCGGCAACTCGTGCCACACGCGCTCGGCCATCGCCTGCGTCAGGCCGAACACCGCGGCGGGGATGCCTCCGGCGATGGCCTTGCCCAGCACGTACATGTCGGGCTCCAGCCCATGGGCACGGGTGTATCCGCCGACGCCGCTGGAGATGGTGTGCGTCTCGTCGATGATCAGCACGGTGCCGGTTTCGCGCGTCAGGCGGCGCAGTTCGGCATGGAAGCCCGGCTGCGGGCCGATGATCCCGTAGTTGGTCATGGCCGGCTCGGCCAGCACGCAGGCCACGTCGCCGGCACGCAGCGCGGCCTCCAACCCCGGCACGTCGTTGAACTCGACCACGCGCGACAGGCGATCATGCGGGAAGGCGTTCGGATGGACGCCATTGCGCATGCGCACCTGCCCTTGCGGGTCGAGTTCGACATGCGCTTCTTCGACGCTGCCGTGGTAGGCGCCGGAGAACACGAGCACGCGCGCACGGCCGGTGATCATGCGCGCGAGGCGGATGCAGGCGCGGTTGGCGTCGCTGGCCGAGGTGGTGAGGTTCCAGTACGGCAGGCCGAAGCGGCGCTGCAGTTCGGCGCCGACCCAGGCGGCGTCGTCGGTGGGCAGCATCAGCGACGTGCCCACGCGCGCCTGGCGCGCCATGGCCTCCACCACCGCCGGATGGCCGTGGCCGCACATGCCGCCGGTGTCGCCGAGGCAGAAGTCGACGTAGTGATTGCCGTCGACGTCGGTGAAGCGCACGCCATACGAAAGCGTGTCGCCGGGCGGCCGGTCGGCGACGTAGACCGGCCAGCCGCCGATCCAGCGCCGCATCCAGTGCGACGGTGCGCCGTACAGCCAGTGGGCCTTGCCCCGCGCGTACAGCTCGCCGGAGCGGGTGCGGGTGCGCGCATACAGCGCCTGTTCGGCGGCCATCAGGGCGGCGACATGCTCGGTCGACGGATTCATGGATTCAGTCCGAGAAGTTTCAGCGCCTGGGCATAGGAGTCGGCCGGGCGGGCGACGTCGAAGTGCACGACCTGCATGCCCGCGCGGCGCCCGCCCTCGACATTGCGCAACTGGTCGTCGACGAAAACGCAATCCGCCGCCGGTAGCCCGAGCGCCTCGGTGACGAGCGCGTAGGCCCGCGCATCGGGCTTGAGGATCTGGGTATAGGTGGCGTCGACCACCACATCGAAGCGGCGCAGCAGCGGCAGGCGGTGGCGGAAGTCCGCGCCATAAAACAGGTCCAGCTCGTTGGACAGGATGGCCAGGCGGCGGCCCGCGGCCTGGGCCGCTTCGATCGCGGCCACCGCCTCGGGCCGGATCACCGCTTCGACGTCGGCGCCGCGCGCGCGTTGCACGAAGGTCTCCATGCGATCCCAGTCCTCGCCGACCAGGCGGCCGACCTCGCGTGTGCGCGCCAGCCAGTAGTCGCGCTCGCTGATCCTGTCGGCCTGCATCTCGCGCCAAAGCGGGTCACCGGCCGGGTCGAAGGGGCCGCGCCAGGTCAGCGTGCCGGGCGCCAGGCCCAGTGCCCGTTCGCTCAGCTCATGCGTCTCGAACAGCGTGCGGCTGATCACGCCGCCGAAGTCGAGCACCAGCGCGCGGGTCATGAAGCTTCCTTCGCGCCCGCGGGCACGAGACCCCGGCGTACCCAGTCGTCCAGAACCGCCAGCGCCGCTTCGGCAAACGCCGCGTCGTTGATGTGTGCGTCCAGCGCCACCAGCCGCGTGGACGGCGCGAGCGAGCGCGGCAACTCGTCGACCAGCGCGGCCAGGCCCTCGGGGTCGTGCAGCGGCTGGCCTTCGCGGTCCCAACCTTCGATGCCGCGGCGCGGCAGCAGCAGCACCGTCGGCCCCCGGGCCTCGGCCAGCCGGGCGCCGATCGCGTGCGCCACCTCGCGGCGCATCGGCGGGTCGATGCACGAGGAGGCGATCAGCCGGTTGTGCGCGTGCACCGCGCGGCCCGCGTAGCGCGCCGGCGGCGTGCCCCAGGTGGGATAGTCGACCATGTCGGTCGCCCCCGGGGCCACGATCTGCGGCGTGCCGGCACGGCCCGCGCCGCGCAACCGATCCGGGCCCGAGGTCACGCAGGAGCCGTTGAGGTGGTTCACCAGCTCCTGCAGGCTGAAGTCCATCACCGCGGCGAAGAAGCCGCGCGCGGCCAGGTCCTCGAAGGCGCGTCCGCCCATGCCGGTGGTGTGGAACACCGCCAGCTCGTAGCCGCGCGCTTCGAGCGGGCCCTTGAGCGCCTTCATGTAGGTGAGCGCGCCGCTGCCCAGCGATGTCATGCCGATCACCGGCCGCGCGTCCTGGCGCTGATCGTGCCGCTCGTCGATGCCGAGGCATGCGCCGACCGCGGCACCCGCGGCCTGCGCGAGCGCGCTGCGGCACAGCCGGTTCAGGCCATACAGCCCGCCGGCCCACAGCCGCATGATGAGGTCGGGCGGAATGCGCTCGGGCGGCACCAGGTGCGAGTAGGCGATGGTCGACAGCACGACCTTGGGCACCCCCAGCGGCAGCGCGTTGGCCACGTCGAGCGCGAGGTCGGTGCCCATGGTGCCGCCCAGCGCTAGCATGCCGTCGATGCGGCCTTCGGCGTGCAGCCGCGCGGCGAGCAGGCTGGCGCCTTTCGCCATCGCGGTCATCGAGCTGTTCTCGTCGCCGCCGGCGATGATGTCTTCGAGCGTGGTGCCTGCTGCGGCAGCCACCTCGGCATTGCTCACGTCGGGCACCACGGCGCCGCGGCCGAGCACGCCCACGTCCATCACCAGCGCGCGGCCGCCGAGTCGGTTGATGCAGTCGCGCAGGAACCCGACCTCGTCGCTCTTGGTGTCGACGGTGCCGATGAGCAGGATGACGGGGTCGCGCTTCATCGCGTGCTCACGGCGCCGCCTGCACCGCGTCGAACGAGGCTTCGAGGATGTCCACCAGGTGGTCGATCTCCTCGCGCGTGATCACCAGCGGTGGCGACAGGATCATGTTCGGTCCCGAGATGCGCACCATCGCGCCGCGCTGGTAGGCCTCGCGCGCCACGCGCTGCGGCAGGTCGCTCGAGCGCGGCAGCGTCGCGCGCGTGGCCTTGTCGGCCACCATCTCGATGCAGGCCATGAGCCCGCGCCCGCGCACGTCGCCGACGAAGCGGCAGCGCGGCTCGAGCGCGGCCAGCCGCTCCTGAAAGTACGCGCCCACGCGCGCTGCGTTGCCGGGCACGTCGAGACGCTCGATCTCGTCGAGCGTGGCCAGCGCCGCGGCGGCGGCCACCGGATGGCCGCTGTAGGTGTAGCCGTGACCGACCGTGCCTTGCCCGCCCTCGGCGAGGAAGGGTGCGGCGACCTTGCTCGACAGCGCCGTCGCGCCCAGCGGCACGTAGCCCGAGCTGATGCCCTTGGCCAGGCACCAGATGTCGGCCTTCACGCCCCACAGCCGGGTGCCGAACATCGCGCCGGCGCGGCCGAAGCCGGTGACGACCTCGTCGGCGATCAGCAGCACGCCGTGGCGGTCGCAGACCTCACGCACCAGGGGCCAGAAGTTGGCCGGCGGCACGATGACGCCGCCGGAGCCCTGGATCGGCTCGGCGATGAAGGCGGCCACCGTGTCGGCGCCCTGGAACTGGATCTCGCGCTCGAGCAGGCCGGCGCAGATGCGGCCCAGTTCCTCGGGATCTTTCGTGTAGGCGTTGCGATACGGCCAGGGCGAGTCGATGTGAAAGCACCCGGGCATCAGCGGTTCGTAGGCGCGGCGCACGTTGCCCAAACCATTGACGCTCATGCCGCCGAAGTGCACGCCGTGGTAGCCCTGCTTGATGCTGATGAACTTGGTGCGTTCGGCGTGGCCCATCAGCTTCCAGTACTGGCGCGCGATCTTCAGCGCGCCCTCCACCGCGTCGGAGCCGCCGTTGCCGAAGAGCACGGCCTCCACACCGTCGGGTTGCATGGTCTGCACGATGCGTGCCGACAGTTCGATCGCGCGCGGGTGTGTCGTGCCGCGGAAGGTGTTGTAGAAGGGCAGCTCGTCGAGCTGCGCGACGATCGCGGCCTTGACGGCGTTGTTGCTGTGGCCGAGGTTGCTGCTCCACAGGCCGGCCACGCCGTCGATCATCTTGTGGCCGTCGATGTCCCACACCCAGCAGCCTTCGCCGCGGGCGATGATGTCGGGCCGGTTCTTGCGCATCGCCGCCGGGTGCGCCATCGGGTGGAACAGGAACTGGGCGTTGTCGCGCTTGAGTTGCTCGATGCTGCTCATGGTTTCGTGCCCCAGCGTCAGAACATGGTGTTCTTGTTGCCGCTCTTGGCCGGTACCGCCTGCTCGACGTCCCAGTGCTCGACGATGCGCTCGCCCTCGACGCGGAAGATGTCGACCACGGCCGAGCCGCGGTCCTTTGCGCTCGCCGGCTTCTCCTTGCAGTGGCTGTGCACGGCCACGAGGTCGCCGTCTGCAATCACGCGCTTGATCTGGCAGCGCAGGCCGCTCTTCTCGACGAAGGCGGCAAAGCCTTTGATGAAGGCCTCGCGCCCGTCGGGCGATCGAGGGTTGTGCTGGATGTACTTGTCCGCGGCGATGTAGCGCTGCGCGGCTTCGACGGCCTTGCCCTGCACGAAGGCGAGGTCGACGAAGGCAGTGACGATCTCCTTGGGTGTCGCGGCATTCGCGGTCGCGGTCACGCCGAGAGTTAAGGCAACCAGAAGCTTCCTGTTCACGCGGGAACTCCTATCAGTACGGTCTTGATCTCGGTGTAGTGCAGCAGGCCTTCTGCACCCATCTCCTGGCCGATGCCGCTCTCCTTCCAGCCGCCGAAGGGCATCTCGGGCTGCGAGACGCCGAAGTGGTTGATGCCGACCATGCCGGCCTCGATCTCTTCACTCAGACGGTGCGCGGTGACGAGGTCGCGCGTGAAGGCGTAGGCGCCCAAAGCGTAAGGCAGGGCGTTGGCCTTGACGACGGCCTCGTCCAGCGCATCGAAGGGCTCGATCACCGCGATCGGGCCGAAGGGCTCGATGCGTTGCACCATCGTCGTCGCCGGCGCGTCGGCAATCACCGTCGGCTCGAAGAACCAGCCGCGGCGCGCCGCGCGCTTGCCGCCGCACAGCGCGCGCGCGCCCTGGTCTAGCGCGTCGGCGACGAAGCGCTCCATCTCCTCGACGCGGCGCTCGTGCACGAGCGGCCCTATCTGCGTGGCCGGGTCCATGCCCGGGCCGAGGCGCAACGCCCGGGCGCCGGCCGTGAACTGCTCGGCCCAGGCGGCGTAGTGCTTGCGGTGCACGTAGAAGCGGATCGGCGACGCGCACACCTGGCCGGCATTGCGGTACTTCGCGGCGAGCGAGCTCTTCAGCGCCAAACCGAGGTCGGCGTCCTCGCACACAATCACCGGTGCATGGCCGCCCAGCTCGCCGGTGAAGCGCTTGACGCGTTCGGCGCATTGGCGGCCGAGCAGTTTGCCCACTACCACCGAGCCGGTGAGCGAGGCCTTGCGGATGGCGTCGTGTGCGATCAAGGTCGAGGACACCTCGGCCGGGTCGCCGCACACCATGTTCAGCGCCTCGGGCGGCACGCCGGCATCGAGGAAACACTGCACCAGCAGCATGCAGGTGGCCGGCGTTTCCTCGGCCGGCTTGATGACGACGCTGCAGCCCGCGGCCAGCGCGCTGCCGAGCTTGCGCGCCGGCAGGTTGGCCGGGAAGTTCCACGGCGTGAACGCGGCCACCGGGCCGATCGGCTGGCGCAGCACGGTCTGCGACAGCATGCCGGCGATGCGCGGCGGCACCGTGCGGCCGTACAGGCGCTTGCCCTCCTCGGCCTGGAAGTCGACGATGTCGGCCGACAGCGTGACCTCGCGCTTGGACTCCGAAAGCGGCTTGCCCTGCTCGAGCGTCAGCACGCGCGCGATCTCGTCGGCGCGCTGGCGCATCAGGTCGGCGGCGCGCCGGATGATCACGTAGCGGTCGTGGGCGAGCTTGCGGCGCCAGATCTGGAAGCCGGCCGCGGCGGTCTCGGCCGCGAGCTTGATCTCGTCGGCGCCGGCCAGCGGCAGCACGCCCAGCGCCGACTCGTCGGACGGATCGACGACGATGCGCTCGCCGCCGCCGGCGCGTGTGATCCAGCGGCCGCCGATGTGCAGCGCCAGCGAGGGGAACCTGGGTTCGGTCACGACTGCATCCTTCACTTCCTGGCGTCGCCGGCCAGCACACCTTGGCGCGAGAGCAACAGCTCGGTGCCATCGGGCAGGAGCACGCCGGAGGTCAGCGCGGCGTGGTCGTCGCGCACGCTGGCCTTGAAGCTCGCACCGCCGTCGCTGCTGCGCAGCACCAGGCCGTCGAGTCCGAGGCCGAGCACCTGCTGATCCTTGACCAGCAGCGCGGTCACCGATGACTTCGTCCCGGTCTCGATGCGGCCCCAGGTCTTGCCGTCGTCGGCGCTGCGGTAGACCGAGCCGCGCAGCCCAGCCGCCAGCAACACGCCGTCGGCCAGTGCAGCGCCGGTCCAGAACGAACCCTTGTAGCCGGTGGCGAGATAGGTCCAGCTGCGGCCGCGGTCGCCCGAACGCAGCAGCGTGCCGCGCTCCGCCGCGGCGAACAGACCACCCTTGGCATCGACGAACAGGCCCAGCAGATTGAGGTCGGCCTTCTTCGCCCCTTCGGGCTTGGGCAGCGTGACGCCGTCCCAGGTCTTGCCGCCGTCGGCGGTGACGAGCACGAGCGACCACAGGCCCACGGCGACACCGTGCTCGGCATCGAACATGTGCACGGCGAACAGCGGCCGGTCCTCACCGGCCGCGCGCCGCTGCAGCGTCCAGGTTTCGCCACCGTCGGCGGTGGCGAGCACGACACCGGCATGGCCGACGGCCCAGCCACGCTTGTCGTCGACGAACGAAACCGCGGTCAGCGTGCTGTCCACCGGCACGTTGCCGGCCTGGCGCCAGCGCTTGCCTCGGTCGTCGGACAACAGCACCACGCCGTGCTCGCCCACGGCGACGACGCGTGGGCCGGCGAGCGCGCTGCCGAGCAGGCCGGCCGAGGCGGCATGGCCCACGCGCGCGGCGGGCACGGCGCGCGGGCCCGCCGCGCCGTCGGCCCGCGCGGCCAGAGGCGCCGCGGCCATCAGGGCGACCATCAGAGCGGCCATCAGAGCGGCCATCAGAGCGTCCATCACGAGCGACAGCAAGGGCTTCATGCACTCACCTTCAATGCGCGAATCCCGGCGCACGCACCGGCCCCTTGCGCGGGAACAGTCGCTCGAGCCAGACCGCGAACGCGGGCAGCGCCGTCATCGCCATCACCATGTTGACCATGAACATGAAGGCCAGCAGTTTGCCCATGTCGGCCTGGAACTTGAGTTCGGAGAATGACCAAGTCGCCACGCCGATGGCCAGCGTCAGCGCGGTGAAGATGGTGGCGGTGCCGACCTCGAGGATCGAGTGTTCGAGCGCCTTGACGATGGGCTGCCCGGCGGCCAGGTGGCCTTGCAGGCGGTTGTAGATGTAGAACGCATAGTCCACACCGATGCCCACCGCCAGCACCATCACCGGCAGCGTGGCCACCGTCAGGCCGATGTGCAGCTCCTTCATGAACCAGTAGCCGATGAACGTGCCCACGGTCAGCGGCAGGCAGCAGGCGAGCACCGCGCGCAGGTCGCGGTAGACGAGGAAGACGAGGATCACGATCGCCGCGTAGACGTACAGCATCATCGGCAGCTCGCTGTGTTCGACCTCGTGGTTGATCGCGGCCAGCACACCGGCGTTGCCGGCGGCCAGCCGGATCGTCACGCCGGGTTCCTTCACTTCGGCACGGAATTTCACGACCGCGCCGATCACCCGGTTGATGGTGGTGGCCTTGTGGTCGGTGAGGAAGAGGTGGACCGCCGTCATGCTGCAGTCCTTGCGCATCGTGCCGCGCACGCGTGCGATCTCGGTGGCCAGCGCGGCGTAGTTGCCGGAATCGATCGGCACCACGCCCATCTTCGGATGGCCCTCGTTGTAGCCCTCGTTGTACAGGCGCAGCTGGCCCGAGAACGAGGCGATCGACAGCACGCCCTGCACCGGCTGCATGGCCCAGGTGAAGCGGTCCTGGTACAGGCCGATGTTGACGTTCTCGCACAGGGCGCCCGTCGTGCCCTTTTCAGCGCCCTTGTCGTCGGCCTGGGCCTCGAACACCACGGTCAGCCAGTCGAGCCCGGTGTCGAAGTTGTTGGTGATGGCCACCGCGTCACGGTTGAAGCGCGCCTGCTCGCGCAGCTCGGGCGCGCCGGGCTGCAGCGTGCCGACGACGCGGTCGCGGCTTTGCCACACCGCGGCGGCGAACACCACGCCCACCACGGCGAGACAGATCGCCGCGTAACGCGGCTCGGCCACGCGCGCCAGCGCGCGCAGCCAGCCGGCGCGCGCCTCGCGCTTGACCATCGCCTTGTCGGCATAGGCCTTGTTGACATTGAAGTAGGACGCCGCCACCGGCAGCATCACCAGGTTGGTGACGATCTTGAACGCCACACCGAGCGACGCGGTGATCGCCAGCTCGCGCACCATCGGGATCGGGATCAGGATCAGCGTCACGAAGCTGACGAAGGCCGTCACCAGCGCCAGCACGCCGGGGATCAAGAGGCCGCTGAAGCTGGCGCGGCAGGCCTCGAAGCAACTCTTCCCGTGCGCGATCTCGCGCACGATGAAGTTGATCTGCTGCACGCCGTGCGAGACGCCGATCGCGAACACGAGGAAGGGCACCAGCACCGCCAGCGGGTCCAGCCCGTAGCCGAGCAGGCGCAGGGCGCCGAACTGCCACACCAGCGAGGCCAGCGAGCAGGCGATCGGCAGCAGCGTGAAGCGCACCGAGTGGCAGTACCAGTAGACCGCCAGCGCAGTGAGCAAGAGCGCGATGGCACAGAACTCGAGCACCGCCTTGGCACCGTCGGCGATGTCGCCGATCTGCTTGGCGAAGCCGATGACCTGCACCTCGTAGTCGGCGTCCTCGAACTTCTTGCGCAGCTCGTCGAGCACGTGGTTGTAGGCCACGTAGTCGACCTTGCGGCCGTCCTTGTCGAACTCGACGATCTCGGCAGTGATCATCGCCGCCGTCTCGTCGCGCGAAACCAGCGTGCCGATGAAGCCGCCCTGGCCCGCGGCGCGGCGGATGTTGGCGATGACCTCGGGCGTGAGCTGCTCGGGCGTGATCGTGCCGTCGATCAGCGGGTCGGCGCGGAAGCCCTCTTCGGTGATCTCGTTGACGAAGCTGTTGGGGGTCCACAGCGACTGCACGCCCAGCCGCTCGATGTTGGGCAGGAAGGTCACCGCCTGCGTCAGCTCGTACAGCCGCGTCAGCGCTGCCCGGTTCCAGATGTCGCCCTTGCGTGCCTTCAGCGCGATGTTCAGCCGGTTGGCGCCGAGCAGGTCGTTGCGGTAGGCCTGGAAGGTCTTGATGTACTCGTGCCCGGTGGGCATCTGCTTCTCGAAGCCGGCGTCCATGCGCAGCTGGACGGCGAACCAGCCCATCAGCGCGGTGAAGGCCAGCAGCACGCCCAGCGTCGCTGCGCGGTGGGCGAAGAAGAAGCGTTCGAGGCGGGCGACCAGTGTGGCGAGCATGCGATGCGAACCTCTCGAAGCGCCTCAATCCCTGCGTGTCGGACGCAGCGCGTAGGCGCCTTCGCCGAGCAGGGCGAGCGCCGCGCAGGCCACGGCAAGAAACACCGGGTACTCCCAGCCGCCGTCCTTGTTGGAGAACAGCCAGCCGTTGGAGAGGTGCACCGTCGCCGCGCCCAACAACTCCACCGTCAGCACAGCCGCGAGCGGCCGCACGACCACGCCCAGGATCAGCGCTGCGCCGCCGAGGATTTCGAGGAATGTCACCGGATAGGCAGTCCAGCCCGGGAAGCCGACGGAGGCGAAGAACTCAGCCGTGCCCGGCAGCGTGAACACCAGCCACTTGAGCAGGCCGTGCGCAATGAACATGGCGCCAAGAGCGAGCCTCAGGAGCAGCGCTGCGTAGGGCGCCATGCGCGCGTCGATCATTCGAAGATCTCCTGGGTTCAGAAGTTGCGCGAGAGGTAGAAGCCGATGAAGTCGCGGTCGCCCAGCGGCTGGTGCGTTGGCGTCTTGCCGCCGAAGAACTTGGTCAGGTTCACGCCGCCCTGCCAGGTGGCGGGGTTCTGCACGAAGTTCATGTAGAAGTTGACCGCCTTGCCGCCTTCGAGCCAGTTGCCGATGAAGTTGGGCGTCGAGCCCTTGACGGCGTGCTGCACGAAGACACCGGGGATCACCTGCCAGCCCGGGATGATCGAGCCGTCGTAGACGAGGCTGAAGTCGAACATGTAGCCCATCGACGTGGCGTCGCCGAAGCCCTTGGTCACACCGCTACCGGACGAGGGCAGCCACCACAGCCCGGCCACCGGCGCCTGCTCGACAGCGACGCCGTCGATCGTGCGCCGAACCAGCTTGTCCTGGCTGATGCCGGGATAGTGGATGACGACGAACTCGCCGAGAAAGGTGCCGGTGTCGGCGCCGACCATCTTCAGGAAGGCGCCGGCATTGCTCGGGATCAGGCTGTAGATGCCGGTCAGGTGGAACTGCCAGCGCTTGTTGTCGACCCACCCTGGGCAGCGCTGTGTCGGCGCACTGGTGGGTGTGAAGTCCTGCGCGGTGCCGCCGGTGCCGGCATCGGCGCAGGCCGTGAGCGCCACTGCATCCTTGGGCCGGTACGACAACTCGGTGCCCACTGCCCAGTCGCCCAACGACGTGTTCGCGCTGACGCCGTAGAGCTTGCGGTTGGGCAGGAAATTCCACTGCAGCAGTGCGTCGGCGCCGGTGCTGTAGGCCAGGTTGGGCGTCTTGTCGTGGTAGTTGAGCGCGTAGAGGCCGAAGTTGGTGTCCAGCGCGTCGGACTTCCAGCGCAGTGAGACGCCGAGCTGGCCGCCGTTCTTCGGCTCCTTGTCGGCGTCGAGGAACGGCAGGTCGCCGCGCCCCTTGTCGAAGATGTCGCCCTGCGACCAGTACGAACCGGCCGGCGGGAACTTGTAGCGGTTCCAGCGCAGCTGCACATAGGCCTCGGCGCTGAGGCCAGGCGCGACGTTGCTGCTGACGCTGACGATGGGTGCCGGCAGGAACACTTCCTTCAACTGCACCCCGGGGTTGGACAGGCGCACCAGGTCTACCGAGTTGGTGGCGTTGATGCCGCCCAGCGCGAACAGGCTCTCGCCCCAGCTCACGACCTGGTTGCCCACGCGCACGCGGCCGGTGTTCTCGCCCAGGCGCAGGTCCTTGCTGAGCCAGAAGTCGAGCACGTTGACGTCGCGCACGATCTCCTTCTTCGCGTCGTCCTGCAGCGGTGTCGTTCGCGTGGCGTCGGCCTTGAAGTCCTGCAGCCAGTTGACGCGACCGAGGAACTTCAGGCCCATGTCGGGCATCGTCAGCAGCAGCTCGTGCGTGCCCTTGAGGTAGGCGGTGAAGAAGTCGCCCTTGTCGTAGTTGAGGTTGCCGTCATCGGCGCCGGACCAAGTCAGCGGGTTGATGTCGGCCGCGCTGCAATGCGCAGTGGGCGTGCCCAGCAGGCCGCAGCTCTGGCGCTGCAGGCGCTTGCCTGCACCGAGGGTGATGGTGGAGTCGAACGAGCCTTTGAGCGACTCGGTCTCGAAGGTCACGGCGCGGGCCGCGCCCTGCGCAAGGGCGAGCGTGGCCAGGGCCACCGCCGCCAGGCGGAAGCGATTCGTCATGGGAACCTCTCCTCGGAGTTCAGCGCTCGGAGATCGAACGCAGGTTGTCGGCGCTGTAGAAGTTGCCGGTCAGGCGCGGGTTGCCGCCGGCCTCGGTGATCCAGCGCACGTCGGCGCCGGTGCCCACCGCGTGCTCGTCGAACACATAGCGGCCCTCGAGCAGGTTGTACTGGGCGAAGGCGGACACGTCGCAGGCACCCGTCTCATAGACCGGGATCGAGTAGCCCTCGCGCACCTTCCACAACTTGCCCTGGCCGTCGTAGTCGTCGGCCACCAGCGGGTTCCAGCTGTCCTCGTCGATGTAGAAGGTGCGCTTGGGCGCGAGGTGGCGCATGCCCTGCTTGACCGTGGCCTCGACCACCCACACGCGGTGCATCTCGTAGCGGCGGTGGCTGGCGGCGATGAAATCCTTGCCGGCCACGTCTTCGAACTTGGCCGCGAAGTCATAGGCGCCAAAGGAGTTGTACGGGACGATCATCTCCTTCTTGCCGACAAGCTTCCAGTCGAAGCGGTCCATCAGGCCGTTGAAGACGTAAGGCTCGTCCAGCGTGTACTGATTCTCGAAGCCGACCTGCGGTGCGTCGTATGCGTAGGTCGGCATGCGCCGCACGCGGCGCTGGCCGGGGAAGTAGTACTGCGTCTCGGTCGGCTGGTCGGTGTAAATCGTGATCGCCAGTGCCTGGCCCGCGAGCGCGGGCGGGGCGTTGTAGGCGAAGTAGACGTAGTTCTCGATCTGCGGCAGCTTGCTGAAGGTGGCCGAGCCCTTGGCGCCCCAGGGGAAGTAGTTGGTCTGTTCGGAGAAGGCCTTGATCCACTCGTCGCTGCCCTTGCGCGGCGAAGCGGCGGTGATGACCTTTTTGTAGTCGAGCGCGACGCCGCGGTAGCGCATCTTGACGTTCCACATCACCTCGGCGCCGTTGGCCGGCATCGGGAACGGGATACCGGGCAGCACCGCCTCCTGCAGCCCCCAGCCGTTGTCCTTGAGCTTGGCCGTGCCGACGTTCTTCTTCGTGTTGTCGGCCACGAAGTCGGGGATGCCGCAGCTGCGGTGCGAGGGGTACACGTCCATCGTGTAGCCCTTGGTCTGCTTGACCAGCGCCACCTGCCCGGGCGACAGGCGGTCGGCGTACTTGTCGATGTTGCCGGCGTCGATCGTG
This sequence comes from Rubrivivax sp., assembly GCA_016788525.1. Lineage (GTDB taxonomy): Bacteria > Pseudomonadota > Gammaproteobacteria > Burkholderiales > Burkholderiaceae_C > Rubrivivax. The sequence goes on along the minus strand of JAEUPD010000159.1, from coordinate 48,278 downwards.
AACTGCGGCTTCTCGGCCTTGTGCTTCCAGTGATCCAGCCGCTTCTTTCCCCAGGCCCAGCCGCCCACGGGGGCCTCGGTGCCGGTGAAGGCCGGCACCCCATCCTTGCCGGCGCCCGGCTCGGCGCCGGCGGCTGTCAAATCCTTGCCCAGCCGGGACGCATCGCGCGTTTGAGCTGTTGCGCCGACGCACGCAAGCGCGACGCTCACGCCGCCAACGATGAATGGGACACGCGCACGCATATTGCTCATCAAAGTCTCCTGAAGGGTCGTTCGCCCGAGGCCACCGAGGGCAGCACGATAAGCAGCACCCCTTGTGTGGCGTGATCGGAAACCCGTTAAACGGGGATCGGGGTTTTTCCTTAACCTGGTTCAACGCGGCAACGCGTCGGTTGCGCCAGCGCTCGCTCTGACGGAACATCGCTCTCGCATGGACGCGTCCGCCACCCCTTCCTCCATCGGCCTTGGCTGGCGCCATGCGGTGTTCAGTCACGACGTGGACGAGTTCGCGAGCGCGCAGCCGAACTGGTCCTTGCACTACGAACAGCTGTCCGGGGGGCGTTTCGAGGGCCGGCTCCAGCATGTGCAGTTGCCCGGGATGCGCATGGTGCTAGAGGCGTCGAACCAGGCGCTGTGGCAGCGTGGCCAACTCGGCACCCGTCACATCGGCCTGGCCATGCCGCTGGAGATGAACGGCCACGGCACGTTCAATGGTCAAGTGCTCGGTGCCGACTCGATCATGATCGGCCGCAGCGAGGAACTCGATTTGTGCCTACCCGCCGGCGGCGCGATGATCGGCATCGTCGTCGACGCCGAACTGCTGAGCAGCCTGTGGCAGCAGCTCTACCAGAAGCGCATGTCGTCGTGGATCGATCGCCAGGTGGTGATCGAGGCACGCCCCGGGCTGGCGGACGTCGTGCGCTCCATGCACCGGCGAATCATGACCGACGTCGAAGCGGCTCCGCAATTGTTGAAGGATCCATCGGTCCTGATGCAGATGCGCGACGCCGTGCTGATCGAGTGGATCGAAGCCTTGCCGACGCGCATCGCGGTGGACGGGCTGGACAGCGGCGAGGCGCGCAAGCGCGTCGTCGACCGCGCCCGGGAGTTGATGCGCAGTCGGCAGGATGCGCCGTTGTCCATTCTGCAGGTCTGCGAGCGGGTCGGGGCGAGCCCGAGCAAGCTGGAGTACTGCTTCCGCAGCGTGCTGGGCATCTCGCCGGCCAAGTACCTCCGGGCCCTGAGGCTCAACGGCGTGCGGCGCGAGCTGAGGCAGAACCCCAGCGGAACGGTGCAGGACGTGGCCGCGCGGTGGGGGTTCTGGCATCTCGGCGAGTTCGCGGCCGCCTACCGGCGGCAGTTCAGCGAGCTGCCTTCGCAGACCCTGCGCGACGTCGGCTGAGTTCCGCTGCGGCCAGGCGACGTCGGTCTCTCAGCCCGGCTTGCGACGCTTTCGAGACATGCCGTGATCCGATCGGCGCCGAAACCTGAGGGCGGCGGCCACGGTTTGCCGCCGGCGCCGCACGGCGGGTCGTTGCGTGCCAGCTCAATCCAGCCCGCCCATGCACAGGTACTTCGTTTGCAGATAGTCGTCGATGCCGTACTTCGATCCCTCGCGCCCGCTGCCTGACTGCTTGACGCCGCCGAACGGCGCCACGGCGGTGCTGATCAGGCCGGTGTTGATGCCGACCATGCCGTACTGCAGCCGCTCGCCGATGCGCCAGCAGCGGCGCTGACTGCGCGAGTAGACGTACGCGGCGAGGCCGAACTCAGTGTCGTCGGCCATCTGCACCGCCTCATCGTCGGTCGTGAAGCGGAACAGCGGTGCCACAGGGCCGAAGATTTCCTCGCGCGCGAGCTTCATCGCCGGCGACGCGCCGCCGATCACGGTCGGCTCGTAGAAGGTGCCGCCCAACGCATGCCGCTTGCCGCCCACCAGCACGCGCGCGCCCAACGCGGTGGCGTCCGCCACCAGTTCCTCGACCTTGGTCAGCGCTGCCCGGTCGATCAGCGGGCCTTGCACGACGCCGGCGTCGACGCCGTTGCCGACCTTCAGCGTACGCACCGCGTCGGCCAGCTTGGCCGCGAAGGCCTCGTAAACGCCGTCCTGCACCAGGATGCGGTTGGTGCACACGCAGGTCTGGCCTGAATTGCGGTACTTCGAGGCGATCGCGCCATGCACCGCGGCGTCGAGGTCGGCGTCGTCGAAGACGATGAAGGGCGCGTTGCCGCCCAGTTCCATCGACAGCTTCTTCAGCGTCGGTGCGCACTGCTCGGTGAGCAGGCGCCCGACCTCGGTCGAGCCGGTGAAGCTGAGCTTGTGCACCTGCGGGCTCGCGGTGAGCACGGTGCCGATCGCGCGCGCTGCCGGTGACGACGTTCAGCACGCCGGCCGGCACGCCGGCGCGTTGCGCCAGTTCGGCCAGCGCCAGCGCCGACAGCGGTGTCTGCGACGCCGGCTTGACCACCATCGTGCAGCCCACCGCGAGCGCGGGGGCTACCTTGCGCGCGATCATGGCCGAGGGAAAGTTCCACGGCGTGATCGCCGCGCACACACCCACCGGCTCGTGCACGACGATGATGCGCCGGTCGGCCCACGGTGAAGGAATCACGTCGCCGTAGACGCGGCGCGCTTCCTCGGCAAACCAATCGAGGTACGAGGCCGAATACTGGATCTCGCTGCGCGCCTCGGCCAGCGGCTTGCCCTGCTCGGCGGTGAGCAGCAGCGCCAGGTCGTCCAGGTGTTCGAGCAGAAGGCGGTGCCAGGCACGCAGGACCCGGGCGCGCTCATCGGCGGTGCGTGCGCGCCAGGACGGCAGCGCGCGCTCGGCCGCATCGATGGCGCGCTGCGTTTCGGCGGCGCCGGCATCAGGTACCTCAGCGATGGGCTCGCCGGTGGCGGGGTTGCGCACGGCCAGCGTGGAGCCGGCATGCGCCGCGATCCATCGGCCATCGATCAGGCACAGGCTCTGGAGCAGCGTGGGGTCGTTCAGTTTCATCGCGATCGGGGTTCAGCAATTGAAGTCATCGGGGTGCCGCGGCATGGGCGCGCCGCGACGTTGCGGGCACGGAAAGGAACCCCGCCACCGGCTCGATCTGCGCGGCCGGCAGCAAGGTGGGTGCGTGGCCACAGCCCGGCACTTCGAGCACCTGCACATGATCGGCACGGCACATGCGCTCCACTACGTCGGGCAGAAGAAAGTCGGACCGCTCGCCGCGCAGCACCAGCACCGGGCAGCGCACCTCGCCCCAGGTGCGCCAGAGATCGACGCTCAGGAACTGCCACTGCCGGTAGGTGCGCACGATCGCCGGGTCGTGCCGCTGGACGAATCCGCCTGCGTCGGGGTCGGCGCGGTAGCTGTGCTCGGTGAGGTGCCGCCAGTCGGCGTCCGAAAGATCGCCGAAGGGCTGCAGGATGCGGCGCAGGTGGCCCTCGGCGTCGCCGAGCGTGGCAAAGCGCTGCGGCCGATCGTTCAAGTAGTCGCCGATGCGCTTGAGCGCGCGTGCGGGGATGTACGGTCCCACGTCGTTGAGCACCAGACGCCGAATCGGCGAGGGGCCGGGTTGCGCGGCCAGCGTCATGCCCACCAGTCCACCGAGCGAGGTGCCCACCCAATCCACCTCGTCTGCACAGGCCCAGGCCAACACGGCATTGGCGTCGGCGGCGTACTGCACCAGGTGGTACTGCAGCGGGTCGGCCAGCCAGTCGCTGTGGCCGCGGCCGACCAGATCGATGCTGAGCACGCGCCGGCCGCGCTCGGCCAGGTGGGCGGCCAAGCGGTCGAAGTCGCGGCCCTGGCGCGTCAGCCCGTGCACGCACACCACGAGCGGCCCCGCGTGGTCGGCACCCCATTCCCACACCGACACGCGGTGGAAGCCGGCAAGCGACAGGCAGCGCACGTGATGCAGCGCCGGCTGCGGCCCCGCGCGCGTGGAGGCCGACTTGATCCTCTTCGTCGTCATGCGCTGGCCGCACCCGGGTCGAGACGGCCCAACTGCGCGACGAAGGCGCGCGCGTCGTCGGCCGACTCCAGGATGTGCGGCGCCACACCGCGCCGCTCGAGCCCTTCGCCGAGCTTGCGGCGCATGAACGCGCTGGTCGAGTAGCGCAGCGCCTGCGCGTAGTAGTTCTGCTGCAGATAGCTCACCGCCGCGGCGTAGGTGTCGGCCACCTCTGGATCGACGCGGCAGTTGTCGTAGTTGGCCACCAGGGTGACGCGCCTGCCCAGTTGCTGGCACAGCGGCTCGATCACCTGACGCAGCCGATCGACGTCATCGCGCGAGCGAAAGTGCAGGTTCTCCAGGTTGACGAACAGACAGTTGCGCTCGGCGTCGTAGGCCACGCGCTGGTCCAGATCGATGCGCAACATCTGGTCGCGCAGGCCCATCGTCTCTGCGGCAAAGATGCGCGCGTCCATCACCTTGGGCTGCCGGACGATCGGACGGAAGTCCATCTGCGCGAGGATGTCGCGCTCGACATCGATGCCCGGGGCGATCTCGACCAGCTCGAGCCCCTGCGGCGTTCCGACCAGCACGCAACGCTCGGTCACGTACAGCACCGGCTGCTCGCGCCGCGCCGCCTCGCGTCCGTTGAAGGTGATCTGCTCGACGCGCTGCACGAATTTGCGTTCGCGGCCTTCCTGCACGACGCGCAGGCGTCCGTCCTCGATCGCCACGCTCAAGCCCCCGGCGGTGAAGGTGCCCGCAAACACCACGCGGCGCGCGTTCTGCGTGATGTTGATGAAGCCCCCGGCGCCAGCCAGGCGGGCGCCGAAACGGCTGACGTTGACGTGGCCGTCGGCGTCGGCCTGCGCCAGGCCGAGCACCGCCAAATCGAGCCCGCCGCCGTCGTAGAAGTCGAACTGCTGGTTCTGCTGCAGCAGCGCGTCGGTGTTGATCGCAGCACCGAAGTCCAGGCCGCCCTGCGGGTAGCCGCCGATCACGCCCGGCTCGGCGGTCAGCGTGACCTGCTCGAGCACGCGCTCTTCGTTGGCCACCGCAGCCACCGCCTCGGGCATGCCGATGCCCAGGTTCACCACGCCGCCCATCGGCAGCTCGAAGGCGCAGCGGCGCCCGATCAGCTTGCGCTCGGTCAGCGCCAGCGCGGCCTGTTCAGCCAGCGGCACGCGCAGTTCGCCGCTGAAGGCTGGGTTGAAGCCGGTGGCAAAGGTCTGGGCGTGTTGCTCCGGCTGGGCCACCACGACGCAATCGACCAGCACGCCGGGAATGTGCACCTGGCGCGGCGGCAGCGTGCCGCGCGCGGCCGTGCGCTCGACCTGCACCACCACCAGGCCGCCGCTGGCGCGCGCGGCCATCGCCAGCGCCAGGTTGTCCAGCACCAGCGCCTCGCGCTCCATCGTCACGTTGCCGTCGGCGTCGGCCGTGGTGCCGCGCAGCAGCGCGGCGTGGATCGGGAACGCCTTGTAGAGCAGCCAGTCCTGCCCGTCGATGGACTGAAGCGCGATCAGATCTTCGTGGGTGCGGGCGTTGAGCTTGCCGCCGCCCTGACGCGGATCGACGAAGGTGTGCAGCCCTGTCTTCGTGAGCGTGCCGGCGCGCCGCCCGGCGATGTCGCGGAACAACTGCGACATCGTGCCCAGCGGCAGGTTGTAGGCCTCAATGCGGTCCTCGACGGCCAGCTTGGCCAGCCTGGGCACCAAGCCCCAGTGGCCGCCGATCACGCGCTTGACCAGCCCCGGCGAATCGAGCCGATTGAGCCCACGCTCGGCGCCGTCGCCGGGGGCGGCGGCAAAGACCAGCGTCAGATCCCGCGGCGCGGCCTGCTGTGCGTGCCGACGTTGAAGGGCTTCAATCAGCGCCTCGGGCGTCCCGATGCCGACGAAGCCGGAGAACGCCACCGCGTCGCCGTCGCGTATGAGTGCGATGGCTTCGTCGGCCGAGACGATCTTCTGCTTCATGGGCCGTGCGTGCTCAGTCGCGCGCTTTCAGCCACTCGACGACGCGCTTCCCAACGACGCCCTGCGACTTGCCACTGACGAACACGCCGACGTGACCGCCTGGCAGCGGCAGTTCGGAATAGTCCTTGGTACCCACCAGCTTGCCCAGCGCCGCCGCGCAGGGCGGCGGGATGATGTGATCGTCCAGGGCATAGACGTTGAGCACCGGCATCTTGATGTTCTTCAGCAGCACCTTGCGGCCGCACAGCGAGAAGCGGCCCTCGACCAGGTCGTTGTGGCGGTACAGGTCGACGAAGAACTGCCGCGCCGCCTCGCCCGGATGGTGCGGCCGGTCGGCCAGCCATTGCTCCATGCGCAGGAAATTGCGCAGCTTGTCCTCGTCGTCGAGCACCTCGAGCAGGTCGAGGTTGTATTTGGTCAGCGTGCGTGCCGGCGTCAGCATCGAGAACACCAGGCCCATGAACTTGCCGGGCACGTAGCCGTAGCCGTCGATCAGGCGTTCGATGTCACGCGGCTCGAGGCTGCGCGCCCACAGGTTGATGAAGCCGCGGTCCGGGCGGTCTTCCTGCTTGTCGGCGTGGAAGTCGGTGGGCGTGATCGTGACGATCAGGTTGCGCACCTTGTCGCCGAACAACGCGGCATAACACTGGGTGAAGACGCCGCCTTCGCAGATGCCCAGCAGGTTCACCTGCTCCACGCCGCATTCGGCACGGATGTGCTCGACGCAGGCGTCCATGTAGTCGCCCACGTAGTCATCCAGGGCCAGCCAGCGGTCGGCCCGGCTCGGGTTGCCCCAGTCGACGACATAGACATCCAGCCCTTGCGCGAGCAGGTTGCGGATCAGGGATCGGTCGGGCTGCAGGTCTGCCATGGTCCAGCGGCCGACAAGCCCGTACACCACCAGGACCGGCGTGCGCACCGCGGCCTTGGCCTGCGGCTCGCAGCGGTACAGCGTGACCTTGTCCCGACGCAGCACCGCCTGCTTGGGCGTGGTGGCGATGCGCACCTCGTCGTCCCTGATCTTGGCGGCGAGCTTGGTGCCGTTGTCCAGTCGGCGCTGCAGCTTGTGCGCCTCCTCGACCGGCAGCTCGAGGGTGCGCTTCAGCACTTCGGCGAAGTCGGGCGTCGTGGTCATGGGCGCCTTCCTGCACGATCGGTGGCCGCTCGGCGCGCGCCGGTCCGGGGTTGCTTGCGCGGCGTCGCCTTCGGCTCGATGGCGGCGGCATGTGCGCGCGCCTGATTCGGGCGCTGCAGCGCGCGCACCTCGCGGCGCAGTTCGGTCAGGCTGCGCGCGAGGTCGTCGACATCCTCGCGGGCAGGCAATTGCAACCACTCGCAGAGTTCCGCGGCGATGGTGCTCATCGTCTCGCGAAAGGCCAGGCCGGCGTCCAGCGTCTCGCGCTGGGCCTTCAGGTAGTCGGGCGTGCGCATCAGTTCCAGCAACACCTGGTTCAGCGCGTCGAGCCAGAATTCGAAGGTCTCGCGTGCCGACGTTGCCTTCTTCTGTCTGGCGGCGTCCGCCTGGCGCTGTGCGGCCGCCTTCTGGACCGCCGGCCAGGCGCTGTCCAACAGGGCGCGGTACTTGAGCTGGGCCTCCTGCAGTCGCCACCAGGCGGCCGATGCGGCGGCGCTCTTGCGGTCGAAGTCCCACAGCGGCGCGAGTGTCGGTGCACTGTCGACGCGGCCGAGCAGGGCTTCGGCCATGCTCGGCAAGGCCGACCAGGCTTGCGGGCCGAGCGCGCCGCGCGGCAGCCCTTTCGTTGCAGCGGCCATGGCGGCGGCCAGCGTGGCGAACGGGCCTTCCGGTGCCGTGCCGGACTTGAAGGCCTCGAACGATTCGGCCCACTGGCGCTGCTGCTCGGACCAATGGGTCAGCCACTGGCCGATCGCGTCAATCGCAGACATCGGGTTCGCGGGTTCGGCTTGGTCGGTCTTGCTCATCGGGGGCCTTCAGTCGAACACGACAACCTGGCGCACCGCCTCGCCGGCGTGCAGTCGATCGAAGCCCTCGTTGATGTCCTCGAGCCGCAGCCGGCCGGTCATCAATCGGTTCACAGGCAACCGCCCGGCTCGGTACAGCGCCACATAGCGCGGCAGGTCGCGCGAGGGCACGCAGGTGCCGATGTAGCTGCCCTTGAGGGTGCGTTCCTCGCCGACCAGGTTGACAATGGGCAGCGCGAACGCGGCCTGCGGCGGAGGCAGCCCGGCGGTGGTCGTGGTGCCGCCGCGCCGCGTGATGCGGTAGGCGGTCTCGAATGCGCGGGTCGATCCGGCGAACTCGAAGACGTGATCCAGGCCGCCGTGGGTCGCGGCGCGCACCTTGTCGACACAGTCCGGATCGGCGCCGTCGAATGCCTGCGTGGCGCCGAGTTCGATTGCCATGTCGCGCTTGCTCGCCGCGAGGTCGATTGCCACCACCTCGCGCGCGCCGGCAGCGACGGCGCCGATGACCGCGGCCAGGCCGACGCCGCCGAGTCCGATCACGGCCACCGACTGGCCGGCACGCACCTGCGCGGTGTTGACCACGGCGCCGACCCCGGTGAGCACGGCGCAGCCGAACAGGGCGGCTTCATCGAAGGGCAGGGCGGGATCGATCTTCACGAGCGACCGGCGCGACACCACCACGTGCTCGGCGAAGGCGGAGCAGCCCAGGTGATGGTTGACCGGCTGTCCGCTGGTATCGGCCAGCCGCCGCTGGCCGGACAACAGCGTGCCGGCGCCGTTGGCGGCGGCGCCGGGCTCGCACAGCGCAGGGCGTCCTTCGCTGCAGGGCATGCAGTGGCCGCAGCTGGGCACGAACACGAGGGCGACGTGGTCGCCGATGGCAAGGTCGGTCACGCCTTCGCCCAGCCCCGCGACTTCACCCGCGGCCTCGTGACCGATGGCCATCGGCACGGGCCGCGGCCGGTCGCCGTTGATGACCGACAGGTCCGAGTGGCACAGCCCGGCGGCACGGATGCGCACCAGCACCTCGTCGCGGCCGGGCGGCGCGAGCGTCAGTTCCTCGATGACCAGTGGTTGGGTCTGTTTGTAGGGGTGGGGCAGGCCGACTTGGCGCAGGACAGCAGCACGTGTCTTCATCGTCAATACACCGAGGGTTGCAGCGGCACAGCCGCGGTACCGGCCTGCCGGAACGGCGCCAGCTGCGCCGTCGCGGCGCGCACCAGCAGCGTGGTGTCCACACCGACGGCGACGAAGGTCGCGCCGGCGTCGAGGTACTTCTGCGCGAGTGCGCGGTCGGCCATCAGCACACCGGCCGCCTTGCCCGCGGCGCGCACGCTGGCGATGCCGTCGAGCATCGCGCGCTGCACCTCGGGGTGGCCCGGTTGGCCGCGATGACCCATCGAGGCCGACAGGTCGGCCGGGCCGAAGAACACACCGTCCACGCCGTCGACCTCGGCGATCGCGCGCAGGTTGCCGAGCGAGCGCACCGTCTCGGCCTGCACCAGCAGGCACATCTGGCTGTTGGCCTGGTTCAGGTAGTCGTCGACCTGGTTCCAGCGCGACGCGCGCGCCAGCGCCGCGCCCATGCCGCGGATGCCTTCGGGCGCGTAGCGCATCGCGCGCACCATCGCCGCGGCCTGTTCGGGCGTGTCGATCATCGGCACCAGGAGTGTCTGCGCGCCGATGTCCAGCACCTGCTTGATCAGGGCGGTGTCGCCTTGCACCGGGCGCACCACCGGGTGCACCGGGTAGGGCGCGACCGCGCGCAGCTGGTCGAGCAGCGTGCGCAGGTCGTTGGGCGCATGTTCGCCGTCGAGCAGCAGCCAGTCGTAACCGCAGCCGGCCAGCGCCTCGGCGGCATTGGCGTCGGCCAGGCCGACCCACAGGCCGATCTGAGGCTGGCCCGCGCGCAATGCATCGCGGAAGTGGTTGACGGGGATCTGCATGGTTCCTCAGCGGCGGTAGCTCGGGTCCTTGGCGTCGATCAGGCGCTGCAGTGCCGCAAACGCATCGGCGCCGGCACCGAACTTGGGATTGAAGTTCAGGGAGTCGCGCACGCAGCCCTCCATCACCGGCACCGGGATTGGGCGCGGCGCGCCCATCGACAGCGTCGCCATCTGCACCTCGCAGGCGCGCTGCACCAGCCACATCAGCGCAAAGGCGTGCGGCAGCGTGCGGCCGATGACCACCGGCCCGTGGTTGCGCAGCAGCAGCACCGGCTTGCCGCCGGCGCTGGCCAGGATGCGCCGGCCTTCGTCGAGGTGCACCGTGATGCCCTCGAAGTCGTGGTAGGCCACCGAGCCGTAGAGCTGCGCCGCGTAGAAGTTGGTGTACGACAGCCCGTCCTCGAGGCAGCACACCGCCATCGTCGAGGTCGTGTGCACGTGCATCACGCAGTGCGCCTCGGGCTGCGCGGCGTGGATGGCGCTGTGGAAGGCAAAGCCGGCCGGATTGATCGGCCAGTCGCTGTGGCCGACGATGCGGCCGTCGATGTCGACCTTGACCAGATTGGAGGCGGTGACCTCGCGGTAGTGCAGCCCGAAAGGGTTGATCAGGAAGTGGCTGTCCTCGCCCGGCACGCGCAGCGAGATGTGGTTGTAGATCAGCTCCGACCAGCCGAGGTGCTCGAAGATGCGGTAGGCGGCGGCGAGCTGCACCCGAGCCTCCCACTCGGCCGGGGCGAAGCGCTCGGGGCGCAGGAAGGGGCCCGTGCTCACGCTGGCTCCTTCAGACGAAGCGGAAGGCGACCGAGCCGAGCGGGCCGTAGTCGACCTGGATCGTGTCGCCGCGCGCTGCCGGCGTCGGCCGCGTGAACGACCCGGCCAGCACCACGTCGCCGGCGTTCAACTGCTCGTCGTGCGGCGCGATCTTGTTGGCCAGCCAGGCCACGCCGGTGGCAGGGTGGTTGAGCACGCCGGCGGCCAGCCCCGTCTCCTCGATGACGCCGTTCTTGAACAGCATCGCGCCCACCCAGCGCAGGTCCAACGCGTCGGGCTTCACGGGCCGGCCGCCGAGCACGATGCCGGCGTTGGCGGCGAAGTCGCTGATGGTGTCGAACACCTTGCGCGGGGCCTTGCTCTCGCGGTCGAATTGCTCGATGCGCGCATCGATGATCTCGACCGCCGGGCTCACGTACGCGGTGGCGGCGAGCACGTCGAACAGCGTCACCGCGGGGCCACGCAGCGGCTTGCCGAGAACGAACGCGAGTTCCACCTCGATGCGCGGCGCGATGAAGCGCTCGATCGGGATGTCGCTGCCGGCCTCGAAGAACATGTCGTCCATCAGTGGCGCGTAGTCGGGCTCGGTGATCTGGCTCGACAACTGCATCGCGCGCGAGGTCAGGCCGATCTTGCGGCCGCGCACCACGCGCCCGTCGGCCATCTCGAGCGCGACCCAGGCGCACTGGATCGCGTAGCCGTCCTCGATCGTCATGCCGGGGTGGCGCTGCGAAAAGTGGCGCACCTGGGTGCGCGTCTTGCGGGCCTGGTACAGCTCGCGCGCCAGCGCGTCGATGGTGTCGGTCGGCAGGGTTGTCGTCATGGCGTCTTGTTGAAGTGCGCGTGCAGGTTGCCGATCTTGGCGTCGAAGACTTCGGGGCCTTCGTCGATCTGCAACGTCACGCCGACGGGGCGGCTGGCGAGCAGGGGCGCCAGGTGTGCGCGTGCCGTCGCCACCAGCGCCTCGCCGGCACGCCGGCGCACCGCGTCGCTTCGGCCGCGGCCCATGCGCAGGTTCACGTAGACGAAGCCGAAGTCGCCGCTGCCGTCGGCCACCGCGTGATGCGCGGCCGGGTAGGCGAGCACGCGGATGCCGCCGAGCGGGAACACCGGCGTGTCGGCCTCGTCGCGGCAGTCGCGCATCGTGTCGGCAAAGGCGCGGCACAGGCCGCCCAGGTCGGCCTCGGCGTCGAGCTGCGGCGTGTACAGGATCACCAGGTGCGGCATCGCGGCAGCTCAGAGGCGCGTGGCCACCGAGGTGTAGCCCTCGGCGCTCGACGCCACCGGCATCGGAGTCGCGCCGCCCGCCTGTGGCGTCACCGGGAACACCGCGTTGATCTGGCCCGTGCCCGAGGCGCCGAAGTAGGGCGTGACCACCTCGGCACGGCCGTCGTAGTCGCTCCAGCCAAGCGCGCCCAGCAGCATCGCCGTGTCGTGCATGAACCCTTCACCATGGCCCTTGGCGGCGTACTCGGGCAGCATGCCGCAAAAGGTCTTCCAGTCGCCGCGCTTCCAGATCTCGACGACCTCGTGGTCCAGCGCCTCGAGGAACGGGCTCCAGATCTTGAACGCGTACTCGGGTGCCAGGCCGTTCTGCGCGAAGCGGTGGCTCAAGGACCCGCTGGCGAGGAAGGCGACCGTGCCGTCGTAGCGCTCCTCGACCGCCTTGCGCATCGCCCAGCCCAGGCGCGCGCTGTCGTTGAGGTAGTGCACGGTGCACAGCGCCGAGACCGAGATCACCTTGAAGTGCTGGTCGGCGTTCATGTAGCGCAGCGGCACCAGCGTGCCGTACTCGGGGTCGAGCGTCGTCGCGTCGTGGGCCAGCGTCTCGACCCCCATCTCGTTGCACGCGTCGGCAAGCAACCGCCCGAGCGCCGGATTGCCCGGGCTCTCGAACGGCATGTTCTTGATGAAGTGTGGCAGCTCGTTGCTGGTGTAGGTGCCCTTGAAGTGCGGCGCGCAGTTGATGTGGTAATTGGCGTTGACGAGCCAGTGGGTGTCGAACACCACCAGCGTGTCGACGCCGGCGGCTTTGCAGCGGCGCGCGATTTCCTTGTGGCCGTCGATCGCGTCCTGGCGTGTGCCGTGCCGGGGCCCCGGCAGTTCGCTCAGGTACATCGACGGAACGTGCGTGATCTTCGCGGCGAGAGCGAGTGTTCCCATGGTTAGACTCCCCAGTGTGGAATGTGATGCGAGCCGAGTGAGACGGCGACGTTCTTCGGTTCGAGAAAGACCTCGTAACTCCAGCTGCCGCCCTCGCGCCCGGTGCCGCTGGCCTTGGTGCCGCCGAAGGGCTGGCGCAGGTCGCGCACGTTCTGACTGTTGACGAAACACATGCCGGCCTCGATGGCGGCGGCCACACGCATCGCGCGGCCGATGTTCTCCGTGAAGACGTAGCTCGAAAGGCCGTATTCGATGTCGTTGGCCAGCGTGATCGCTTCGGCCTCGTCATCGAAGGGGATCAGGCAGGCCACCGGACCGAAGATCTCCTCCTGTGCGATGCGCATCGAGTTGCTGACGTCGGCAAACACGGTGGGCCGGACGAAGTTGCCCTTGCGCATGGCCGCAGGCAGTTCCGGCGCATCGAGCCCGCCGGCGACCAGCGTGGCGCCTTCCTTCGGGCCCAGCTCGATGTAGCTGCGCACCTTAGCCAGATGGCCCGGGCTGACCATCGGGCCGACGATGGTGTGCTCGTCCATCGGGTCGCCGACCGCGATGCGTGCGGCGCGCTCGGCGAAGCGGCGCGTGAAGTCGGCGTAGATGCTCTTCTGCACAAAGATGCGGCTGCCCGCGGTGCAGCGTTCGCCGTTGTTGCTGAAGATCATGAAGACGGCGGCGTCGAGCGCGCGCTCGAGGTTCGCGTCTTCGAAGACCACGAACGGGCTCTTGCCGCCGAGTTCCATGCTGAACTTCTTCAGCCCGGCGTTCTTCACGATGCGCTGGCCGGTGGCGGTGCTGCCGGTGAACGAGATCGCGCGCACGTCGGGGTGGCCGCACAGCGGCTCGCCGGTTTCCCTACCGAAGCCATGCACGATGTTGAGCACGCCCTTGGGCAGGCCGGCCTCGGTGGCGAGTTCGCCGAAGCGCGAGATGCTCATCGGCGACAGCTCGCTCATCTTCAGCACCGCGGTGTTGCCGAAGGCCAGGCAGGGCGCGATCTTCCAGGTGCCGGTCATGAACGGCACATTCCACGGGCTGATCAGCGCGCACACACCCACCGGGTGGAAGAGCGTGTAGTTCAGGTGCGTCGGCGTGGGGTAGGTGTGCCCGTCCACCCGCGTGCACATCTCGGCGAAGTAGTGGAAGTTGTCGGCCGCGCGCGGGATGAGTTGCTTCTTCGTCTGCGCGATCACCTGGCCGGCGTCGCGCGTCTCGATCTCGGCGATCTCGGGGACATGCTTCGCGATCAGCTCGCCCAGCTTGTGCATCAACTTCGCGCGCTCGGCGGCGGGTGTCGCGGCCCACTTCGGGAACGCCGCCTTCGCCGCGGCAACGGCGGCGTTGACCTCGTCGGCGCCGCCCGAGGCAACCTCGGCCAGCACTTCCTGTGTGGCTGGGTTGACGGTTTCGAAGTAGTCGCGGCTCTCGACGCTCTTGCCGTCGATCAGGTGCTGGATGCGCATGAAGGGGCCCCCTATCGGCCGAAAGTGGAATCGGCGACCAGCGTGTTGACCAGGCGGCCGATGCCGTCGATCTCGCACGCCACCTCGTCGCCGGCGTTGACGTTGACCACGCCCTCGGGCGTGCCCGTGAGGATCACGTCGCCGGCCTCGAGCGTCATGAAGCTGCTCAGGTACTCGATCAGCGCCGGGATGTCGTTGACCATGTTCGACGTGTGGCCCTGCTGCATCTGCTTTCCGTTGACGAAGGTGCGCAGGCCCAGCGCGTGCGGGTCGGGCACGTCGGCGGCGTCGACGAACCAGGGTCCGAGCACGGTTCCAGCGTCGCGGTTCTTCACACGCAGGTTCGGGCGGTACCAGTTCTCGAGGTAGTCGCGCACGGCGTAGTCGTTGCACACCGTGTAGCCGGCCACGTGGGCCATCGCTTCGGCGGCGTTCACACCACGCGCCGTGCGGCCGATCACGACGGCCAGCTCGCACTCGTAGTGCATGAAGGCGGCGTCGGCCGGCCGGCGCGTGAAGCCGCGGTGGCCGATCACGGCGCCTGCCGTCTTGAAGAACACCAGCGGCTCGTCCTTGGCGCTGACCGTGAGCTCCTTGGCCAGTTCCTTCACATGGTCGGCGTAGTTCAGGCCGAGCGCGATGATGGTGCCGGGCTCGAAGGGCGCGAGCCACACCACGTCCTGTTCGGCGAGCACGCGGCCGTCGGCCAGGCGCAGGCCGCGCTCGTGGGGCTGTGCACTGTGCACAGCGCCGCCGTAGGCCACGCGGGCGGTCTTCATGCGGGCACCTCCTCGGTCTCGCTGACGACGCGGCCTTCGAGCCGGCCGAGGCCCTCGCACTCGACGGCAAATCGCTGGCCGGCGTGCGCGACGGGGGCGTCGTGGCGCACGCCCAGCAGCAGCACGTCGCCCGGGTGCAGGGTCATGAACTCGCTCACGTCCTCGATCAGGCGCGCCGCCGGGCGCTGCAGGCCAGCCAGCGTCAGGTCTTGCGCGACCTGCCCATCGATGACCACGCGCAGCCGCGCCGCTTCCGGGTCGAAGGACGAGCTGGACGCCGCCAGCGCCGCGCCGACCAGGCAGGAACGGTCTCGCGCCTTGAAGCGCACGCTCGGCCGGTAGAAGCTCGTGTGCGGCACGCTCAGGTCGGCCACCAGCACCCAGCCGGCGACGTGGTCCGCGGCCTGGCTCGCGGGCACGCGACAAGCCGCGCGGCCGATCACCAGGCCCAGCGTGGCCGCGACCTCCAGCCCCGGTGCATCAGCCGGGACGCCGACGGCGGCCCCCGGGCCGGCCAGCGTGTTGCGCGGCTTGACGTACAGCACCGGCGCGCACGGCGGCGCCTTGTAGGGCGCTGCGTGCACCGCCTCGCCCAACGCGGCCAGCGCGGCGGGGTCGTTGAGCAGCGGCCCGACGACGGTGCCCGAGAGCCGCCAAGGCGCAAATGCGAGCCGGGGGTCGAAGGGCGTCGTCACGTCGAGGGCCTCTAGGCTGCTAAGATGTTAGTAATCTAATCGCTAAGATGCGAGCAAGTCAAGTACCATGACGGCGTTTGATGCCATCGCCCACCCCATGAGCGCCGCGCGTACCCGTTCGCCGCGAGGCCCGGCGCCGATCCGGGCGCGCAACCTGCCGCTGCTGCTGCTGCAGGCGCGCGAGTCGGTGCTGGCGCGCTTTCGTCCGCTCTTGAACGCCAACGGCGTGACCGAGCAGCAGTGGCGCATCGTGCGCGCGCTGGCGGAGACCGGGCCGCTGGAGCCGCGCCAGATCGTCCAGCTGTGCGGCATTTCGAGCCCCAGCCTGGCCGGCGTGCTGGCGCGCATGGAGGCTCTTGGCTTTGTCGAGCGCGAACGCCTCGAGCACGACCAACGGCGCCAGCGGGTCTCGCTCACCGCCACCAGCCGGGCCTTGGTGACGCGCATGGCGCCGCAGGTCGAAGCCACCTACGCCGTGCTCGAGAAGGAGCTGGGGCGCGAGCGCCTGGCAACGCTGCACGCCGTGCTCGACGACGTGCTCCGTCAACTCGGGCCGGCCGACGAGAGCGCGGCTGCGGACTGACCGACACACGCGCCTCACTCGGCCTCCCCGAGAAAGCGCTGAGCCGCTGTCAGCGGGCGGTCCAGCCGCCTTCGATGGGCAGCGCGGCCCCGGTGATGGAGGCGCCGGCGTCCGAGCACAGGAAGAGCACCAGCGCGCCGAGCTGTTCGAGTTCGACGAAGCGCTTGTTCGGCTGCGCGGCGAGGATGACCTCGCGGATGACGCGTTCCTCGCTCATGCCGTGGGCCTTGGCCTGGTCGCGGATCTGGCCGTCGACCAACGGCGTGCGCACGTAGCCCGGGCAGATCGCATTGACGGTGATGGGCGTCTCCGCCACCTCCAACGCCACGGCCTTGGTGAGGCCGACCACGCCGTGCTTGGCGGCCACATAGGCCGACTTGAACGGCGAGGCGACGAGACCATGCGCCGACGCGATGTTGACGATGCGGCCGCGGTTGCGCTGTTTCATGCCCGGCAGCACGGCCTTGATGGCGTAGAAGTTGGACGACAGGTTGATGGCGAGGATCTGCTCCCACTTCGCGTCCGGGAACTCGTCCACCGGCGCCACGTGCTGGATGCCGGCGTTGTTGACGAGGATGTCGACGCTGCCGAAGCGCTGTTCGGTCTGCGCCACCATCTGCGCGATCTCGGCCGGCCGGCTCATGTCGGCGCTGCTGTAGCCCACTTCGACCCCGGCTTCGGCGGCCAGCCCGGCGCGTGTGGCTTCGACGGCGGCGGCGTCGCCGAAGCCGTTGAGCATCACGCGCACACCCTGCTGCGCCAGCGCGCGGGCGACGGCCAGGCCGATGCCGCTGGTGGAGCCGGTGACGATGGCGGACTGGCCTTCGAGCATGGTTGTTCCCGGAAAACGCTCAGTTGGCGGCGGCCGCGGGCAGCACGGTGCCGCTGCAAATGCCGAAGCCGATGCGCCGCACTCCGGGCCGTTCGCACCAGCCGCGCAGCGTGATCATGTCGCCGTCCTGCAGGAACTCGCGCGTCTCGCCGCCTGGCAGCGCGACGGGCTGCTTGCCGCCAAGCGTGAGCTCGAGCAGCGAGCCGGCTTCGCCCGGGCGCGGGCCCGACAACGTGCCCGAGCCCAGCAGATCGCCTGCCTGCAGGTTGCAACCATTGATCGTGTGGTGCGCCACCAGCTGCGCGGCGGTCCAGTAGGCGGCCTCGCGCACGCTGCCCTGGCTCAGGCGCACGGCCGGCTGGCCGGCACGGCGCATCGCAGGGGTGTGCAGCCAGACCTCGAGCTGGATGTCCAGCGCGCCCGCGGCGCGGTTGGCTGCCGAGTCCAGGTAGGGCAGCGGCGCGGGGTCGCCCTCGGGTCGCACGAAGGGCGAGCGAAACGGCGCCAGCGCCTCCATCGTCACCACCCAGGGCGAGATGCTGCTGGCGAAGTTCTTCGACAGGAACGGGCCCAGCGGCTGGTACTCCCAGGCCTGGATGTCGCGCGCCGACCAGTCGTTGAGCAGCGTCACGCCGAACAGGTGGTTTTCGGCGTCGGCGATGCCGATCGGCTCGCCCAGGGAATTGCCCGGGCCGATCAGGAAGCCGAGTTCGAGTTCGTGGTCGAGCCGTCGCGTGGGCATCAGCAGCGGTCGATCGTCGGCGCCCTTGAGCTGGCCGACGGGCCGGCGGATCGGCGTGCCGCTGACGACGATCGACGAGCCGCGACCGTGGTAGCCGATCGGCACCCACCGGTAGTTGGGCAGCAGCGGGTTGTCGGGCCGGAATAGCTTGCCCACCGTCGTCGCGTGGTGGATGCCGGTGTAGAAGTCGGTGTAGTCGCCGATGTGGCAGGGCACGGCCAGTTCGATGTCGGCTTGCGGCAGCAGGCAGGCCGCAAGCGACGCGGCCTGCGCGCTGCCTTCGCGCAGGGCCGCCGACAGCGCCCCGCGCAGCGCCACGCGCGTGGCCTTGTCGCTGCCCATCACGCGGTTCAGGTCGCCGGCCGCGAGTGCGGCGAGCGGGGCCTGCAGCGGCGTCGGCCAGCCGGGCTGCGCTTGCGCCGCGCGCAGGTCGAGCACCTGGTCGCCGATGGCCACGCCGATGCGCCACGGCTCGCTGCTGCCGGCGCGGCGGAACCTGCCGTACGGCAGGTTCTGGATCGGGAAGTCGCCGGCGGCGTCGTTGGACGAGGCCACCCAGCTGCGCAGCGCGGGATCGTGGGTCTCGTTCAACGCGCTCATGGGGCTCAGGCCGGCGTGGCCAGCGTGTTGTCGCGCGCAAGCGCGATGGCTTCTGACAGCACGGCGCGATCGCCGACGTGGTTGGACAGGATCAGCACCAGCTTGGCCAGCATCATGTCGGCCTGCTCGTCGCTCAAGTCGCGCTGGCCGTTGATCAGCTCGGCGTAGAAGACGTCCTGGTCGGGGATGTTGGGTTGACGGTTCAGGGCCATGTCTTCTTCCCTCCTATTGCAGCTTCAGCGCGCGGCACAGGGCGGCCTGCACCTGGGCCGCGTCGAACCGGCGCCAGCGCGCTGACACGTGCTGGTCTGGACGGATCAGATAGACGGTGCCGGGCTTGCCGTCGTAGCGCTCGGTCAGCACGCCCTGCGTGTCGAGGATGTCCTTGCCGACTTCGAGGACCTCTGCGCTCACCTTGCCCACGCTGACGGCCGACGCCGGGCCGAAACTCAGCAGCACGAAGCCGCGGCCGAGTTGTTCCAGCAGCCAGGCCTTGCGACCACTGCGCTCGATCGGCGCGTCGGCGCAGTTGGTGCCGGGCAGCATCCGGCCCGCAAATGCTGCACTGTCCGTCGTGTTGAGCGACGAGTTCAGGTACGGCGTCGGTGTCGACAGGCGGCCGCTGTTGACCAGCGGCCGTGCAAAGGGCTCCGTGCGCGCCAACTCCAGCACGGCGTTGCGCAGGCGCAGCGAGCTGCGGCTCTTGGGGGTGATGAAGTCGGTGGCGCGCGTCGAGTGGCCGATGTTGTCGTCGGCGGCGTGGGCGCGCTCCTCGTGGTAGGTGTCGAGCAGCGCGATCGGCGCCGCGCCGGCCAGCACCGCCGCAAGCTTCCAGCCGAGGTTGTCGCAGTCCTGCACGCCGGTGTTGGCGCCGCGCGCGCCGAAAGGCGAGACCTGGTGCGCCGCATCGCCGCTGAAGATCACGCGGCCATGGCGGAACTGGTCGATGCGCCGGCAGGCGAACTGATAGACCGACACCCATTCGAGTTCGAACTCGACGTCCGGTCCCAGCATGGCCTGGATGCGCGGGATCACCTTCTCGGGCTTCCTTTCTTCCACCGGGTCGGCGCTCCATCCGAGCTGGAAGTCGATGCGCCAAACGCCGTCGGCTTCCTTGTGCAGCAGCACGCTCTGGCCGCGGTGGAATGGCGGATCGAACCAGAACCAGCGCTCGGTCGGGAATTGCGCCTTCATCACCACGTCGGCGATCAGGAAGCGGTCCTGGAAAAACTGTCCCGTGAAGTCGGCACCGATCATGCGGCGGGTATCGCTATTCGCGCCGTCGGCGGCGACCACCCACTCGGCCTCCAGCTTGAAGATGCCATCGGGGGTCTCGATGGTCAGCGTGGCGACCTCATCCGTCTGCTCGATGGCCAGCAGCTTGTGCTTCCAGCGCAAGTCGACCAACGCAGATTCGTCGCAGGCCCGCACCAGCCGTTCTTCGAGGTGGTACTGCTGGTAGTTGATCATCGCCGGCATCTTGTGCTGCTCTTCGGGCAGCAGGTCGAAGCTGTAGGCCAGCTCGTCGCGGAAGAAGACCTTGCCGACCTTCCATTGCACGCCCTTGGCGGCGAACTCCTCGCCGATGCCCAGCCGGTCCCAGATCTCCAGCGGGCGCTTGGCGTAGCAGACGGCACGCGAGCCGATGCTCACGGTGTTGTTGTCGTCCAGGATCACCGTCGGGACACCGCGGTAGGCCAGGTCCAGCGCCTGCGTGAGGCCGATCGGTCCGGCGCCGATGATGACGACCGGGTGGCGCCTGAGCTGGCCCGAGCGTTGCTCCTCGCTCTGCACATAGTCGTACTCGGGATAGGTGTAGGTTTGCAGCATGGCTCGTCGTCTCCGGTGGGCCGTCAATCCAGCGCCTTGAACTCCCGGTCGTGCATCCAGGCGGCATGCTTGGGTGCGCGCTTGGTCTTGCTCCACTCTTCGAGCATTTGCCACTTCACTTCGTCCAGCGACCGGTACATCTCGGGCGTGCCGACGTCGGCGGCCAGTTCCAGGCGGTGGCCGTTGGGATCGAAGAAGTAGATGCTCTTGAAGATGGCGTGGTCGGTCACGCCGACGACGGGGATGCCGGCGGCCTCGAGCCTTGACTTGGTCTCCTCCAGCGTCTCGACGCTGTCGACCTTGAAGGCGATGTGCTGCACCCAGTCGGGCGTGTTGGTGTCGCGGCCCATGGCGGGTGCGTTGGACAGCTCGAAGAAGGCCAGCACACTGCCGTTGCCGGCATCGAGGAAAAGGTGCATGTAGGGGTCCGGCGCCTTGGTGGACGGCACCTGGTCTTCGGCAATCGCCAGAACGAAGTCCATCTTCAGATGCTTGACGTACCAGTCCACGGTTTCCTTGGCGTCCTTGCAGCGGTACGCGACGTGGTGAATGCGATCGATCTTCATGAGGTCACCTCCTTCGAGACTCAGCCTTCGAGCGTTTCCCACATCTGGCGGTCGCGTTCGGCAGTCCAGATGCGCGGGTCGGGGTATTGCGTGGCTTCGTCGTAGCAGCGTGTCACGTCGAAGGGCATGCAGTGGTCGAAGATCACCCACGAGCCGTACTTCGGCTTCAAGGCGGCGTAGGTGTCCTTGTAGACCGCCTTCAGGTCCTTGCCGGCGGCGGCACCGGCCTTGACGCTGCGCCACACGTCGCTGATGAAGTCGCCGGTGACCTGCAGGCCCTGGTGGACCTGCGCCTCGCCCTTCAATGCCGGGCCGCGACCCGGTACCAGCGCCAGCGGCTTCAGCGCGCCGATGTTGGCCAGCGTCTTCGGCCAGTCCTGGAAGTACGCGTCGCCGGCATACGGCGTGGCGTCGAACTCGACCAGGTCGCCCGAGAGCAGCGCGCGCTCGCCGGGCAGCCAGACCACCGTGTCGCCCTTGGTGTGGCCACGGCCGAGCTGCAGCAACTGCACCTTGAGCTTGCCCAGCCACAGGGTCATCTTGCCCGTGAAGGTCATGGTCGGCCAGGTCATGCCCGGCGGCACGCTCTCGACGTCGCGGAACAGGCGCGGGAAGCGGCCGATCTCGCTCGCCTTGTCGGCTTCGCCGCGCTCGACGATCAGGTCGTAGGTGTCCTGGCTGGCGAAGATCTGCTCCCCTCCCTCGGTCATGTAGGCACTGGCGCCGAGCACACGCACCGCGTGGTAGTGGGTGAGCACCACGTACTTGATCGGCTTGTCGGTCACCTCGCGGATGCGGCGGATGACGTCGGCGGCCATCGTCGGCGTGGCCTGCGTGTCGGCCACCAGCACCGCGTCGTCGCCGATCACGATACCGGTGTTGGGGTCGCCCTCGGCGGTGTAGGCCCAGACATGCTCGGAGATCTGCTCGAAGGTGACCTTCTTCTCCTCCACATCGGCGTGGCTGGCGAACTTCTTCGTGTTCATGCGATGGCTCCTTGTGATGCTGGGTGCGGCCACGGGGCTGCGCCAGCCGCCGGGTCGTAGCGGCCGATGGTCAGGCCTTCGGTGTCGATGGCCGGCTCGCGGTCGGCCATCCAGTCGGCCAGCAGGCGGCCGGTGCCTGCGGCCATGGTCCAGCCCAGCGTGCCGTGGCCGGTGGCAAGCCACAGCCCTTGCACGCGCGTGGGGCCAACGACGGGCGTGCCGTCGGGCGTCATCGGACGCAGGCCGCACCAGAACTCGGCGCGCGCCACATCGCCGCCGTGCGGGAAGAGATCGTTGACGACGAACTCGAGCGTGCGCCGGCGCGCCGGCTCGAGGCTCAGGTCGAAGCCCGAGAGCTGCGCGGTGCCGCCCACGCGGATGCGCTCGCCGAGCCGTGTGACGGCGACCTTGTGCGTCTCGTCCATGATCGTAGACTCGGGCGCCGCCGCGGCATCGGTGATCGGCACCGTGATCGAGTAGCCCTTGACCGGATAGACCGGGATCCTCAGTCCGAGTGGCGCCAGCATCGCAGTCGAGTGGCTGCCCAGCGCGAGCAGCACCCGGTCGGCGCGCAGAGGCCCCTGGTCGGTCTCGATGCCGGTGACCCGCCCGGCGTGTGCCGTGACGGCGCGGATGGTGACGCCGAAGCGGAACTTGGCGCCGCGTGCTTCCGCCAGCTTGGCAATGGCATTCGTGAACTTGAAGCAGTCACCCGTCTCGTCGCCGGGCAGGCGCAAGGCGCCGACGAACTTCTCCTGCACCGCCGCCAGTGCCGGCTCGTGTTCGAGGTAGCCCGCGCGGTCGAGCAACTGGAACGGCACGCCGTATCGCTGCAGCACCTCGATGTCGTTGGCCGTGCCGTCGAGCTGCTTCTGGGTACGGAACAACTGCAGCGTGCCCTGCATGCGCTCGTCGTAGGCGATGCCGGTGTCGGCACGCAGCGCCTTCAGGCAGTCGCGGCTGTATTCGGCCAGGCGCACCATGCGCGCCTTGTTGACGCGGTAGCGCGCCTCGGTGCAGTTGCGCAGCATGCCCAAGCTCCAGCGCCACATCGCCGGGTCGAGCATCGGCTTGATGACCAGCGGGCTGTGGTGCATCAGCAGCCACTTGATCGCCTTCACCGGCACGCCGGGGCCGGCCCAGGGCGCCGAATACCCTGGCGACACCTCGCCGGCGTTGGCGAAGCTGGTCTCGAGCGCCGGGCCGCTTTGTCGCTCGACGACGGTGACCTCGTGACCGTCGCGCGCGAGGTAGTAGGCGGCCGTGGCGCCGATGACGCCGCTGCCGAGAACGAGGATCTTCATGGGATGTAGGTGCGGGCGTAGCGCGAACCGAGACTGGTGAGGATTTCGTAGGCGTTGGTGCCGGCCTCGGCGGCCAACGCGTTGATGTCGTGGGCCTCGTCGATGAGGTCGAAGGCGGCCCCGGGCAGGAGGCTGTCCGCCGGTACGCTGCTGACGTCCACCGTCACGGTGTCCATCGACACACGCCCGACCAGCGGCACGCGCTGCCCCTGGAAACGCAAGTGGCCGCGGTTGCTTAGCGAGCGCAGGTAACCGTCGGCATAGCCGACCGATACGGTGGCGATGCGGCCCGGGCTCGCGGCGCGCCAGGCGTGGTTGTAGCCGACCCCGTCGCCGGCGGCGACCTCGCGCCACTGGATCAACCGGCCCTGTAGGCGAACGACCGGCCGCATCGGATTCGGACGGCCGAGCGTCGGCGCCACGCCGTACAGCGCCGCGCCGGGGCGCAGCAGGTCGAAGTGCCAGCGCGGGCCGAGGAAGATGCCCGACGAATTGGCCAGGCTGCACGGCAGCCTGGGCCAGCGTTGTCGTACCGCCTGAAAGCGCTCGAGTTGCAGGTCGTTCAGCGCGTCGACTGGGTCTTCGGCCGACGCGAGGTGGCTCATCAGCAGCGCCGGCTCGATGCCCTGCAGCGCGGCGGCGTCGACGCGGTCGAGCTCGGCGGCGGCCAGGCCGAGCCGTGCCATCCCGGTGTCGACCTGCAGAGCCGCGGGCAGCGGCGTCCCGCGCGAGCGTGCCAGGCGCGACCAGCGCTCGACCTGGTCGCGGCTGTTGAGCACCGGGATCAGTGCCTGCGCCGCACATTCGGCCTCAGCGCCCGGCAGCGCGCCGTGCAGCACGAACAGCCGCGCGTCGCTCGCCAGCCGCGGGCGCAGTGCCAGCGCCTCGACGACCAGCGCGACGAAGAAGTCGCGGCAGCCGGCGGCGTACAGCGCCGCCGCCACCGGCTCGGCGCCGAGTCCGTAGGCGTCGGCTTTGACGACGGCAGCGCAGCGCGCGCCGTCTGCCTGCCGGCAGAGCAGCCGCCAGTTGTCGCACAGCGCTGTCAGGTCGATGCTCAGCGTAGCCGCAGGAACGTCGGACTTCACGACCCAGCACGCAGCTCAGCGCGGTGCATCCAGCTCGGCGGGAACGACCGGTTCGAACAGCCCGCGCTTCATGATCAGCTTGACCCACAGCGCGCCGACGACCGAGAACAGGACCAGCACGACCCCGGTGTAGGTGACGATCTGTGCGGTGAGTTCGGGGGCCGGCGAACTCTGGCTGACGATGAACAGCATCGCGGCAATGGTCAGTACCGGCAACAGCGGGAAGAGCGGCATGCGGAACGGCCGTTCGGCCAGCGGCGAGCGGCGGCGCAGCACCATCAGCGAGACCTGGGCGACGACGTACGCCAGCAGCCAGGCCACGGAGGCGGCAATCGTCAGCGGCAGGATCGCGCTCGGGTCTCCGCCCGACCACAGCAGGCCGAGCAACGGCAGGCAGGCGACGAAGACGATCGCCGCGACCGGTGTACCGAAGCGGGAATGGACATGCTTGAAGATTGGGAACACCTGGCCGTCCTCGGCCATGCCCTGCAGCATGCGCGGCACCGCGGCGAGCACCGAGTTCAGCAGGCTGGCCGACGCCAGCAGCGCGAGCACGGCGAACGGGATCTTGAACCAGGCGCCGAAGGTCGCCAGCGCGTAGTCCATGTGCGGCGTCGGCGACGCGGCCAGCACTTCGCGTGGAATCACCGCGGCGGCGCCGATCGCGAACACCAGCTGCACCATGAACAGCACCGTCAGCGAGCCGAGCATCGCGCGTGGCAGGTCGCGACGCGGGTTGCGCGCATCGGGGACGAGCGGGGTCACGAACTCGGAGCCGACGAAGACCCAGAACGCGAGCGCGACGACGCCGAGCACCATCGCGTCCTTGCCCATGCCCGCCCAGCCGGCGCCGGCGGCCGGCGCCGCGGCATGGCCGCTGACGGCGAAGAGTCCGGTGACGAGCAGGAACAGCAGCACGACGAAGCTCAGCGTCGTCTGCACCCTGGCGAAGACGTCGGCGCCGAGCACGTTCAGGCCGGCGAATACGACGACGATCGCGACCGACCAGAAGCCCTGCGGCAGCCCGAGCGGCAGCGCGTCGCGCAGGATCTGGTCGGCCAGGATCAGCTCGACCGGCAGGCCGAAGATCGCCGGCGTCACGTAGCCGGCGAACACGAGCAGGATCGCCGGGAAGTTGCCGACCGCCGCCTCGGCGTAGCTCGACAGGCTGCGCGCGCCCGGCATCATCAGCGCCATCTCGGCGTAGGCCATGGCGTTGGTCAGCGCCACCGCGAAGGCGACGAACAGCGCGGCGACGAAGCCCCAGCCGGCGATGCCGACGCCCTGCATCAGCGTGACCATGCCGAGCTGGGCGACGATGACGCCGATCGACGTCGCGAACAGGGCCCCCAGTCCGAGACCGTGGCTTCGGGACGCTGCGTGATCGTTGCTCATGGTTCGTCTCTGCGTTGAGAAAAGGGGGTCAGTGCGCCCGCGCGGCGGCCGCCGTGCGGGCGCCGCCGTCGGCGACCAGCGCAGCGCCGGTGACGAACGATGCGTCGTCGCTGGCCAGGAAGGCACAGACGGCAGCCATCTCGTCGGCGCTGGCCATGCGGCCGAGCGCGACGCGCGCGACCGTGCGCCGGGCGGCCTCGTCGGTGTCCACGCCGAGCTCGGCTGCAAGGTCGGCCATCTCCTTGCGGCTCATCGGCGTGTCGACCCAGCCGGGGCACAGCGCGTTGACGCGCACGCCGTCGCTGCCGTAGGCGTTGGCCGCGGCGCGGGTCAGCGCCAGCACGCCGGCCTTGCTGGCCGCGTAGCTCGCCATGCCGGCCGATGCGTTGAAGGCCGCGACCGACGCAATGTTGACGACGCTGCCGCTGCGCCGCGCCACCATGCCCGGCAGCACGGCGCGCATCAGGCGCATCGCCCCGCCGACGTTGATATCGTGCGTGCGCTGCCAGACCGCGTCGTCGATCGTCGCGGCATCGTCGTTGATGACGACGCCGGCGGCGTTGACCAATACGTCGATTCGGCCGTGCCAGGCGATTGTCTTCGCGACGACCGCGCGCACCTGCGCGTCGTCGGTGACGTCGCAAGCGATCGCCTGCGCACCGCAGGCAGCGGCCACCTGCGCCAGCCGTTCGGGCTCGATGCCGGCGGCGACGACCTCGGCGCCCTCGCTGCGCAGCCGCTGCACGACCGCGGCGCCGATGCCGCTGGCCGCGCCACAGACCAGGGCGACCTGGCCGGCGAAGCGGCGTCCAGACTCCGCGCTCGATCGTTTGTCGCTCGTCATTCGCGATTCCCTACTCGGCGAAGGTCGGGCTCTCCGGCAGCGTCGAGCCGCCGTCGACGACGATCGTCTGGCCGGTGATGTAGCGCGCGGCGTCGCTGGCGAGAAAGCACATTGCGTAGGCAATGTCTTCGGGACGTCCCAATTCGCCGGCGGGGATGTGGCGTGCGATGCGGGCCGCCCGCTCGGGATCGGACAGCAGCGAGCCGCCCTGCTTGGCGATGTAGCCCGGCTCGATCCCGTTGACCGTGATGCGCTCGCGCGCCAGCTCCAGCGCGGCGCTGCGGATGAAGCCGTTGACCCCGGCCTTGCTTGCCGCGTAGCCGGCGCTGCCCGGCATTGCCACGCGCGGGCCGGTGACCGACGAGGTGACGAGCATGCGGCCCGCTCCAGCAGCGCGCCAGTGCGGCAGCGCAGCTTGGGTCAGCCAGAAGCAGGCCTTGAGGTTGACGGCCAGCGTCGTGTCGAGCGCGGCGTCGTCGATAGCGTCCAGTCCGGCCCAGGGATTGACCGCCGCGTTGTGCACAACGATGTCGAGGTGCCCCCAAAGTCGCACTGCTGCAGCGACCGCATGCTCGACCTCGTCGCGCCGTCCTACGTCGCAGCCGATCGCTTCCGCGGCCAGGCCCTCGGCGCGCAGGGCGGAAGCCACAGCGTCGCCCGCGGCGGCGGTGCGGTTGGCGATCAGGACCTGCGCGCCGGAGCGCGCGAACACCTGCGCGATCGCGGCCCCGATGCCGCGCCCGCCGCCGGTGACCAGCGCCGCGCGGCCGGCGAGGCTATAGGCTGCGAGCGTCACCGCAGAACCTCGGCCACGTCCGCCCGCGCCTCGATCGGAGGCAGCCCGGCGTGCTGAACGGCATCACGGGAATTGGGCGCGTGATTGATAGACCTGGGCAAGTCGGTCTCCGATCCTGCAAGCAGGTGTTGGACTGGCGTGCACGATATCGACCGGTCGGTGTCGGGCGTGATCGGAAACTCGTCAGGCAGGGTTCAGGGTTTTTCCTAGGGCGCGTGCGTTGCGGGGCCGAGGCGGCTCGCTCGTGAGCCGCGCGTGCCGCCATCACCTGCGGCAGATGCGGCTCGATCCAGCCGGCCAGGCCGAGCACGTGCTTGGCCGCATCGCGCCCGAGCGGGGTCAGGCTAACTGGCCGGCGACGAGTCGTTCACGCCGGCCGATCTGGCGGCCGAGATCTCGCGCCAGACCGGCAAGGCGATCGTGTTCAAGAACCTGCCGCAGGGCGACTACGCGGCGGCACTGGCCCAGTTCGGCCCTTCCTGCGCCCGGAGCCCGGGCCGCCTGAGGCCAACAGCCCGGCCCCGATGTCCACCCGCCGTGGCTCGACCGCCGCAGCGCGTGAACGATGCGGTTGTCTTCGCCTTGCGGCGCGCCCCCGAATACATCGGGGCAGCCCGTGCGCCAGGTATCCCACCGCGCCCCCAAAAGACAATCCGCGCCGATTGCAGCAGAAAGTTGAAACGGTGCGTGACGAGCGCGCCTTGCTCCCGGTATCGCACGAGATCGCAGAGTACGACGCGGCACGTCCTTGGATCGAAGCGCCAAGTCCTGCGGCCCCTTTCGCGCCGCGCGATCGATCGGCACGATCGCCGCATGCGCATGCCGTCGTGGATCAAAGCCAAGACCGAGCAACTCGACCTGCTTGAATCAGAGGCCACGCTGCCGCATGGTCAAGAGCCCGCTTCGGCACTACTCGGCCGCGCGGCACCTTCGAAACCTCCAGCTGCTGCCCCTGTAAAGGGCGACGCCGGTTGCGCGCTGCTCGTACCGCTGAACCTGATCGACGAAGACCCGAACAACCCGCGCACCGACTTCCCCGAGGCCGAGATCGCGGCGCTGGCCGATGACATCCGGGAGCGCGGCATCCTGGAGCCGATCGTCGTGCACCCTGCCGACACATCAGGGCGCTACCGCATCCACTTCGGCGCGATGCGTTTTCGCGCTGCCAGGAGAGCAGGGCTTGAGGCGGTGCCCGTCGTCTTCCGCGAAGCGCTGGCCGACCCGTATGCGCAGGTGGCGGAGAACCAGAAGCGCCACGGCCTGACGCCGCTCGATCTGGCGCGGTTCATCCGGGCGAGGGCCGACACCGGCGAGTCGAACGCCACCATCGCCAAGCGCCTGGCGATGGACATCACAACCGTGGCGCATCACCTAGAGCTGCTCGATCTGCCGCCTGAACTCGACGCGGCGATGAAGTCCGGCCGCTGCACGTCGCCAAAGACGCTGCACGAACTCAACAAGCTGCACCTGTCACAGCCCGAGGATGCGAGGGCGTTGCTCGCCGGCGATGGCGACATCACGCGCGCTGCGGTCGCTGTCGCCCGTGCTTCAGTTGTCGCCAAGCGCAAAGCACCGAAAACCGCAGCCTCTCTGTTGACCTACGCCAACAGCGCCTGCGCCCGCCTCGAACAGACGTTAAACGGCATCGAGCAGCGCAAGCATGAGCTGAGCGAGTCCGAGCTGTCCGCACTGCGGCAGCGGCTCGTCAGCTTGGCAGAGCACCTCGCGTAGGGGTCGGACAGTCCGACACCACGACCAGCGGCTACAGCAGTTCCCGAGAGTGCAGATGAAGGCGCTCAAAACAGATGTATGGCAGGATAGGCTGGCCGCCAGCGAACTGGTGCGAGCCGGGCACCGTGCCTCGCAGTGGTGCGATGGCGGGCGCCGCGGGTGACCGCATCACCATCAGCCTGCGCGGCATCGGCGATGCCGTTCGCACGGCCGCAGCCCGTCGCGGATTGCCGATCGCGGCTTTCGTACGCGAGGCGCTCGTCGGCGCATTGGCCGAGGCACCTTCGTTGCGCGAGCTGGCGGATGCTCCCGCCGCGCGGCAGCACGGCACTGTCAAGCTGACCTGGCGCATGGACGTGCGCGCAGCCGAGGTTCTGGCCGCCAACGCGCGCACCCTCGGATTGAGCTACGGTCAGTATGTCGGCTACCTCGTGAGCGCCACGCCGCTGCCGGCGCCGGCGGCGCAGCGCGCGGCCGACCGCGCGGCGCTGCAGGCGTCAACCCACCAGCTGGCCGAAATCGCGTTGAGCATGCGCGACCTCGTGCGGTTTCTGAGGCAGGGCAATGTTGAAGAAGCGCGCAAGTACCGATCGCTGCTCGACACCATCGGAGGGGATGTGGCGCGTCACCTTGATCGGGCCTCGCGCCTGCTATCGACGCCTTGACTGGAGGCTCTCATGTCCACCGTGCACACCATCGACGGGTTGCTCGTGCAATGGGGCGACCGCCTGTTCTATCCGAACAACCGGGCCGTGCGCAGCGGCACGCCGTCCCTGTCAGGCGCCATGCAGCACACGCGCGCCAGGGCGATGCGCCAGCGCATCAACGCCATCGTGCTGCGCAAGGCGCCGCAGGTGATGGTCAAAGTCACCGGCGGTGGCCGGGGCATGGGCGCGATCGCGGCGCACCTGCGCTACATCAGCAAGTCGGGCCGGCTGCCGTTCGAGGACGACCGCGGTGTCGTGCGCGACGGTGCCGAAGCCCTGCGCGACTTAGTGGATCAGTGGCGCCACGGCGGCGCTCGCATTCCCGAGCGCAGCGATCGGCGGGAGGCGTTCAACATCATGCTGTCGATGCCGATGGGCACGAAGCCCGAGATCGTGCGCAACGCGGCGCGCGATTTCGCGAAAGCCGAGCTGGCGAACCATCGCTACGCGATGGTGCTGCACACGCACCAGGCAAACCCACATGTCCACCTGGCCGTTCGTGCCGAGGGGCACCACGGGAAGCGGCTCAACCCGCGCAAACAAGACCTGCGGCGCTGGCGCGAGGTGTTCGCCGAGAAGCTGCGCGAGCGGGGTATCGAGGCCGAAGCGTCGTCGCAGGTCGCTCGGGGCAGTCGTCATCGCACCGAGCGGCTGTGGCAGCGCAAGGCTTACGACGAGGGGCGTGCAAGCAATCGGGGCGGGTATGCCGACGCCAAGCTCACGCCCTCCCGGCGCAACGCCGCGCAGGCGTGGTGCGAGATCGCGAAGGCGCTCGCGTCGTCGGAGGACATCGCCAACCGCGAGCTGGGCCGCTCGGTCGTCAATTACGCGCGCTGGCTGCCAGGATTGCGATACAAGCCGCCAGAACGACAGCCGCAGAGGGAGTTGCCTGGCATGTCAAAAGTGCCGGACCGATCGCCCGGGCGCACACGAAGCGGCCCCGAGTGGGAGCGGTAGCGCGTGCATGTACGGAGTGGCTGTGCAACCCGCCGTTGACCCGGCGCGCTGCGCGGATTCGCGATGCCGAGGAGTCGCCGCTCAGTCGCGCTTGAGCAGATCGATGAACGCCGGGTTGAGGAAGACCTTCTCGCGGCCCATCTTGTGCTCACGCAAGATGCCGATGGCCGCGAGCTCCTTGAGGTAGGTGCTCGCGGTCTGGCGCTTGGCGAGCCCGGCCTCTACGACGTGAGCGATCCGGCAATACGGGCGTACGAACACCAGCTCGGCCAGCTCGCGCGAGTAAATGGCGCCGGCATCGCGTCGCATCCGCTCCGTGGTTTCCTCGACGAGTGCTCGCACGGCGACGATCTTGTTCGTGGTCCAGCGGGCCGTCTCGGTCACGGCGCCGAGCATGTACAGCAGCCAAGGCTCCCAGGCGCCGGTCTTGGTGACCGACAGCAGCCCGCTGTAGTAGTCGGCCTTGTTGCGCGCGATGGTGCGGCTCAGGTAGAGCACCGGGATGTCGAGCAAGCTCTGATCGACGAGGAAGAGCAGATTGAGCACGCGGCCCGTCCGGCCATTGCCGTCGGTGAACGGATGGATCGCCTCGAACTGATAGTGCCCCGCCGCCATGCGCACCAGCGGGTCAATCTGCGCTGTGCCCGGCAAGGTGCCATGCATCCAGCGCTCCCAGTTGGCCAGCTTCTGGCGCAGCAGTCTCTCGCCTTCCGGCGGCGTGTAGATGACCTGCCGGGTGCGGTTGTTGGTGAGCGTGGTGCCGGGCGTGTTGCGGATGTCCATGTCCACGCCCTTGATGGCGCAGCAGATCTGCACCGCTGTGTTGGTGGACAGCGGACGTTGCTTGACCGCCTGATAGCCCTCCCAAAGCGCGGTTCGGTAGCGCAGCGCCTCCTTCGTTGCCGGGTCAGGTTCGCCTTCGCCGGCACCGTCGAACAGGAACATGCGGTCCGCGGTGGTCACGATGTTCTCGATCTCGCTGCTGGCCTGCGCTTCGAGCAGCGGGATCGAGTTGATGAGCACGCCTTGATTCGGTATCAGCTGCCCGGCGGCCTTCAGCTCCGCGACCGCGGCGCGGGCCTCGATGCATGCCTTGAGAACGGCCCGCGACTCCACATCGACCCGAGGCGGCAGCGCCGGTAGGTCGTTGTAGGGCTTGGAAGGATCGAAGGCCATGTGTCGATCAGAAGGCTCGGAATCGATCGGTCTCGCGGGACTTGTTCATTGAATCGACATGATGCCAGAATGTGTCGATGTTCTGGAAATCTATCGACATATTGAGGATCGCCACGAAGATCGCGCTGGGTGGGGGAGGGCCGGAAGGCACGTTACGAAACATCGGATGATCTGAAGAAGTGTCCGAGGACTCGTACCGCCAAAGGCGGCGCAAGGGACCTGTGTCCTCGCCGCCGGACGGGCTCGGGGGGCAGGCGCCTGGAGCAGCCTGCCCGAGCCCGCGAGCGTGAGTGCGCCGCTCGCCGCGTCAAGGGTTCGCTGGCGCCGGGCCCTGCCCGCCCTTGACCCAGCGCGCGGCGCGGGAGCGCGATGTGCAGGAGTCGCTCTGTCGCGAAGCGCTCCACTGGTCGAGGTCTGACCATCGCCAGCCGACCGCTCGCGGGCCAAGGTGCACTGGTTCCGGGAAGGCGCCGTCGGCAATAAAGCGGTAGATCGTCGAGCGGCCCAATCCGGTGGCCTGAATGACCGTGGGCAGTCGCGCGAACAGGCGCGGCGCGTCGGCGCCGGCGCGCGCGTCTCGCCGTTCGCTTGGAGCGCGCGATGGACGTTGCATGTTCGAAGCCTAGTCTCGGTCGTGAAGAGCGCATCGGCCCCGATGACTTTCGGCGCCGAGTCATCGGTCCGGCTCGACTTGACTGTAGGCGGGCTGGGCGTGCTCCGGCTTGCTGGATTCGAGCTGAAATCCAGCGGCGCCACTTGTCTGTGCGATCGACATGACGACGGAATGTGTCGATTCCACTTCGCTTCATCGACATGTCGGAGAGCCGCCCGAAGCGGCGTGACGTACGCAATTCGGCGGCGACGCGGCGTCCTGGCTCACGCTGCAGTCCAACGACGACTTGAAGGCGCTGGCAACGCGCAGGGCCATCGAGCGCAAGGTGCGTGCTCGCGAGCCGTTCGCGGCATAGCGCGGGCTACTGGCGCGCTGTTTCGCGCGCCTTCGCAACGGCCGCCGAGGACATGAACAATGCCTGCGTGGCGCGATCCGGCGCGCTGTACTCGATGCCTTTGCAGGGGGTCTGCGCGAGCTGCAGTGAGTGATTGAGCAGCGGTCGTTCGGGGTGGTAGTGCAGGCTGTGTTCGAGCAGGAACATCAGCTCGTTGTGCGTGCCGAGCACGCGTCGGCTGGCCGTGCGGCCGACCCGATGTTCGCGCATGCGCTCGCACTCGGCTTGCACCGAGTCGGGCGGAATCGAAAGCGCTGCGAGGATCGGCGACAGGGCCTCGACCAGCCGTGCCGGCAGGGTGCCGATGCCCTTCGCCGGCACGACCACCGGCAGCAGCGTGCGTTCGCTGATGCACAGCACCAGGTGCTGTGGCCGTGTGACGAGTACGCTGGCATACCAGTCGCCGAGCAGCGTCGTCGGTGCCGCCTCTTCGGTTGGTGACTCTGTCAGGCCGCGTCGAAGCAGCTTCTGCGTGCAGCGCAGGGTGAACATGTCGCAGCCCGCTCAGCTGGCACGCATTTCTTTGTCGAGGTCTCGGCCCAGCTTGCCGAGCGCGCGTCGGCGCTTTGCCTGCTCGGCTGCCGAACCGCTGCGAACCCGGCCGGCGCACTTCGGCGGTTCGATGGCTTCGAACAGCAATTCTAGCGCGCGCCGCTTCTCCGGCAGGTAGTCGTGCCCGTCGTAGTGGCGGTACTGGACGCCGGTGAGCCCGTGCGACTGCAAGTGACCGCGAATCTCTCGGCTCACGCCCTGCGAGGCCAGCAAGGTCTCGACGCCCGAGCGCACGCGCTTGAGCTGGAAGCCGGGGATCGCTTCGGCCACGGTCTCGTGCGCCCAGTTGCTCGCGGTCGAGGGCTCGATCGGGAGCCGGCCACCCGAGGTGGACACGACGAACGCGCCGGCGCGCGGGAACTCGCGCAGCGCTGTTGCGGCCTTGGCCAGCAGCGGCACCACATGCGCACGGGCAGGGCGCCCTGGCCGACCCTTGCCGTCGTAGATCGTGATCGCGTCGGCCGTCGTGTCGAGCCAGCGCAGGCGGATCAACTGCTGCACGCGTTGACCGCCCGTCAGCAGGTGCAGGCGCAGGAACGCGCCTCGAGGGCCGTCGATGCGCTTGATGAACGCCCAGTACGTGCGCAGTTCCTCGGCCGACATCGGCCGCTTGTCGGCCGTATCAAAGGCCGGATCACGCTTCGTGCTGGCAACCGGGTTCACTTCGATCTGGAAGGCGCGGAAGGCAACTGGCAGCGTCGCCACCGCCCGCACGTCGATCGCGCATTGATTGGCTGCGCGCAGGTAGGCGCGCAGCTTGTTCGCCGTGCGGCCGTGGCCGCGCTCGACCAGGCGGCGCAGGATGTCAAGCACGTCTTCGGCCTTGACTTCGGCAGCGGGCTTGTCGGCGATCTTCGGCCAGGCCTCGGCGACATGGTTGCGGAAGATGTTGGCCGCATCGGCGTGGCTGCGTCGGCCCTGCGATCGAAGGTGGCCGACGTAGGTTTCGAACAGCCGCGCCAGCGTGCGCGTGGCGCGTTCGGCCTGCGCCACCTTGCGCTCCTCGAACGCGGCGCGCTCTTCGACGCGAGCCTCGCGCAGGCCGCCGGAGTGCTTGCGCTGCTGATGCTGCGTCGCGAGCTGGCGGCAACGCTCCCGCGCGGCAGCGGTCGAATAGCCAAGACGGCTCGGCTCGAGCTTCTTCGGCGGCGCTCCGGGGTCGAACGCGCCGATGGGCTCGCGGTGCGTACGCCCCTCATGCGAGAAGCGCCAGTAGAACTGCACGCTGCCGTCGACAAGCTTGCGTGCTTGCAGTGAGCCGCCGCTGGCGAGCTTCTCGATCGTCATGAAGGCGCCGACATCGAGCTTGCGCAGGCTTGCGGCGGGGTGATTGGATGCTGTCATGCTCTTGCGATCCTTCTCTTGCAGTTGGCACGGACTCGACCGTTTTGAGACGTGGTGCCAGTGCGCAAGAGGGAGCGCGAGTCCGTACCGCTTCCTGGTGCCAGTCTGGTGCCAGTTTTCGGCGGAATGGCACGGGATCGCCTGGAACAGCGGTGTACCTAAACCATTGATTTACATAGATTCGATCGTCCCGAGATGTATCAAAAAATCGGGAAAGTAACTCTCAATCCGTTGGTCGCAGGTTCGAATCCTGCAGGGCCCACCAACACTTCCTCGGGGATTGCCCCGCACAACCGGCGTCCGGCCGGCTCGTGCATGGGCCGCAACCCGCCCTTCACCCATCCACCAGATACCGCTGCGCCAGCCGCACGAACAGGCTCGCCGTGCTCGGCAGGATGCGGTCGTTGAAGTCGTAGCCCGCGTTGTGCACCGGGCAGCCACCTTCGCCCGGGGCCTCGTCGGTGCCGTTGCCGACGTTGAAGTAGCAGCCGGGCACGCGCTGCAACATCAGGCCGAGGTCGTCGCTCGCGGTGCCTGGGGGCCAGTCGGGGATGAGGGCGGCGTCGCCCATCAGTTCGCGCGCCACGTCGCGCACGAAGTCGGCGGCGGCTTCGTCGTTGATCGTCACCGGGTAGCGCCAGCGGTAGTCCACCTCGGCCGTGGCGCCGTGCACCTGGGCTTGCGCATGCGCCATCGCGGTAATGCGCTCGCGCAGCATCGCGCGCACCGCTTCGCTGCGCGCACGGACCGTCAGGCGCAGCTCGGCCGATGCCGGGATCACGTTGGGCGCATCGCCGGCGTGGAACGCGCCCACCGTCACGATCGCCAGTTCGTTGGGGTGCACCTCGCGCGAGACGATGCTCTGCAACGCAAGCACGAGGTGCGACGCGGTGACGATCGGGTCCACCGCCAGGTGCGGCTTGGCACCGTGCCCGCCGCGGCCGACGATCTTGATGATCGCCGTGTCCGAGCTGCTGTAGACCACGCCGGCGCGAATGCCCAGGTGCCCGGCCGGCGCACCCGGGGAGTTGTGGAAGGCGAACAGCCGGTCGCACGGGAAGCGCTCGAAGAGCCCGTCGTCGAGCATCGCCTGCGCGCCACCCAGGCCTTCTTCGGCCGGCTGGAAGATGATGTTCAGCGTGCCGCTGAAGCCGCGCGTCAGCGCCAGCACGCGCGCCGCGGCCAGCAGCGTGGCGGTGTGGCCGTCGTGCCCGCAGGCGTGCATGAGGCCGGCGCGCCGGCTGGCGTGCGGCAGGCCACTCAGCTCGGTGATCGGCAGCGCGTCCATGTCGGCGCGCAGGCCCAGGCGCCGCTTGCCGCTGCCGACCCGGAGGCGACCCACCACACCGGTGCGGCCCACGCCGCGCGCGACCTCGAAGCCCCAGCGCTCGAGGCGGCTGGCCACCAGCTCGCTGGTCTGGTGCTCTTCGAAGCCGAGTTCCGGGTGGGCGTGGATCTGGCGGCGCAGCGCCACCATCTCGTCCTGGATCTCGCGGATTTCTTCGAGCACGCTGGGCATGGCCGGCTTCCTGTGTTCAAGGCGGTGAGCCCATGATGCCGCAATGGTGGCGATGGCCGACAGGGCCGCCACGCCCGCGATTGCCGCGGCGCGCCCCGAGGGCAGTGGCCGCGTGCGCGGGCGCGGCTTGGCGGCGCGCCTCGCCCTGGCTCAGGCGTTCGCCGCGGCGTCGCGCCGCACCAGCTGATCGCGCCACACCCAGGCGATGGCGGCGGTCATCAGCAGCCCGAAGATCCCGTACACGGCCACCAGCCCGGCAAAGCCGATGGCCGGAATCAGCACCCCGGCGAGCACCAGCCCGATCGGCAGCGTGTAGACGGCCAGCATGCGCGCGCCCATCACGCGGCCGCGCAGGCGCAGCTCGCTGTGGCGCATGAGAATGATCGACAGGCTGACCATGCTCACGCTCTGGCTCAGGCCCGTGGCCACCAGCAGCACGGAGGCCACAGGCACGCTCAGTGGCAGCGCCAGGCCCAGCAGGCACAGGTACCACAGCGCGCTGGCCACCAGCATCGTGCGCGCCGGCGGCAGCCGCGCACCGAAGGTGCCCAGGCCGAGCGAGCCCACCAGCGCGCCCGTGGCAAAGCCGGCCACCAGCCAGCCCAGGCCCTGCTGGTCGAGGTGGAAGACGTCGCGCGCGATGTACGGCATCAACCCGTTGGTGAACGGAAAGGCGCACAGGTTCACCAGCGCTGCCAGCACCATGCCGGCGCGAAACAGCGGCGTGCGCCAGACATGCTGCAGGCCTTCGTTCAGGTCGCGCCAGTGCGCGGCGATGCCTTCGCCTCGTGGCGCGGCGGCGGCCGCGGGTTCGGCCATGCTTCGGTCGGCGCCCTTCTCGCCTCTCTCGCCCCGCACGCCCTGCGCACCCTGCACGCCCTGCCCACCCGGCCGGCCGCCCGAGCGCGCCGTCAGCACCGCGCCGGCAAGGTAGAGCCCCGTGATGGCCACGTAGGCGCCCACGAGGCCGAGTCCGGCCATGAAGCCGGCACCGGCCAGCGCCCCGCCGATGCGCGCAGAGTCGCCCGTGGTGCGCGTGATGCCCATGGCCGCCACCAGGTGGGCCGGCGGCACTGCGGCGCTCACCAACGCTGTGCGCATGCCCACGTCGCTCGGCTTGATCAGGCCGGCGACAAAGGCCACGGCCAGGACGATCGATGGCTGCAGCCGGCCCGCCAGTGCCAGCCCGAGGATCACCGCGGCGAGCAGCGCGTAGGCCAGGCGCATCGCGCCCAGCACGCGGCGCAGGCCGAGCCGGTCGCCGAGCGTGCCCATCAACGGCGCGATCCAGCTGCCGACGTACAGCAGCGCGCCGAACAGCGCCAGCGCCGCCACCGAGTTCGACTCCACCAGCACGTACCAGCCCAGGATCAGCATCTCCATCTCCTGCGCCCAGGCGGTGATCAGATCGGCCGGCCACTGGTAGCGGAAGCTGCGCGTGCGAAATGGCGCCAGCGCGGGCCAGCGGGTCCTGGCAGCGTCGTCCGGGTTGGCGGTGGCGTGTTCGGGCGAGCCTGGAACTCTCGGCACCCTCAACCCGTGACCCTCCCAGTCCCTGCGGCCTTCAGGCTTTGAGGCTGGTGCGACCCGAAGACCTCGCTCAGCGCGTCCAGATCGACGATGCGCTCGCGCCACGTGAACCGCGAGGTGTCGAGTTGCAGCACGCAGCGGGCGATGGGGCGCACGCGCCGCATCGCCGCCCGCACCGGGACCGGGTCGTGCCGCAAGTCGGTGGGGTCGATGTCGACGATCGGCGCATGGCTCATGGGCGTCATGGGTGGGCGCCGCATCGCAGGCGGCGCGGGCGAGCATAAGGCGGCCCGGCGGGGCCGGCGCGCGTTGGACGGCCAGGCTCCCGGGGGGCGGAACAGTTGGCGTGCTGGCCGGTTGCGGCCGGCAGCGTGGTCACCCCGCATCGGCTGCGCAGCCGATGCCGCCGCGCCGAGCGGCGCGCCGCAGGCAGCCCCTGTGATAGCCTCGGCCGCCCTGTTGGTGGAGCGTCGCGAGCGGCACATGGCGCATATGGCACGCATCGAACGCATGGAGCACATGGCAGGCGTGGCAGGCATGGCGCAGGTGTTTGCCCTGCCGCATGCCGCGCCGCATGCCCTGAAGGCGCCCAGCCTGTTGACCAGCCTCGTGGCCACCGCCACGGTCGGCGCACTGCTGGCCGCCGCCGCCACACCGCCCGCCCGCGCCCAGGCCCCGGGCACGCAGCCCGGCCAGATCGAGCGCCAGTTCCAGCAGCCGCCGCAGCCTCGCGCGCTGCCGGGCCAGTTCCAGATTCCGATGCCCTCGCTCACGCCGCCGGCGGGCAGCGAAGGCATCCGCTTCCGGCTGCGCGGCATCTCGCTGGACGGCATGACGCTGTACCCGGCCGACTCCTGGCCGGCCGACTACCAGGGGCTGTTCGGCCGCGAGGTGTCGCTGGCCGACATCTACGCCTTCGCCAACGCGCTGACCGCGCGCTACCGCAACGACGGCTACATCCTCTCGCAGGTCATCGTGCCGGCGCAGACGGTGGAGCAAGGCTACGTGCGGCTGCAGGCGGTGGAGGGCTACCTGGCCGAAGTGCGCTTCGAAGGCGGCACGCCCAGCGCGCTGATGAAGGCGCAGGCCGAGGCGCTGCGCGCCCAGCGCCCGCTGCGCGCCGAGACGCTGGAGCGCGCGCTGCTGCTGATGAACGACCAGCCCGGCACCTTTGCGCGCGCGGTGCTCGTGGCCTCGGCGACGCCGGGCGCTTCCGACCTCGTGGTGCAGAGCTCGGCGCAGGCGGTGACGGCCGGGCTGAGCCTGGACAACCGCGGCGGCCGCGCGCTCGGCCCGCTGCGCGCCACGCTCGACATGGAGCAGCGTGGCCTGCTCGGCGTGGGCGACCGCACCGGGCTGCGCGCGGTGGCCGCCGAGAAGGGCGAGCTGAAGTACATCGCCTTCAGCCACGAGCAGGCGGTGGGCCACGACGGCACGCGCGCCGGGCTCGGCCTCAGCCGCGTGCGCTCTCGGCCCGACACCGGCACGAGCTTCATCCCGCTGGACCTGGAGACCTCGTCCGACTCGGCGGCGCTCACCCTCAGCCACCCGTTCCTGCGCGGCCGGCACGAGAACCGCAGCGCGCGCGTCAGCCTCACCGCGCACAACGGCCACACCAACCTCTTCGGCGTGCGCGACACCGAAGACCGCATCCGCGCGCTGCGCGTGGGCCTGGCCTGGGACCTGGCCGATGCGGCCCGCGGCATCAACCTGGTCGACATCGAACTCGCGCGCGGCTTCGAGGGCGCGGGCTCGTCGCGCGCCGGCGACCCGCTGCTCTCGCGGGCGGGCGGCAAGCCGGCGTTCACCAAGCTCGGCCTGTACGCCGCGCGCCTGCAGGGCTTCGCGCCGCAGTGGTCGCTGCTGGCGGCGCTGAGCGCGCAGGTCGCGCTGGACGACCTGCTGTCGCCCGAACTGTTCAGCTTCGGCGGCGAGCAGTTCGGCCGCGGCTACGACCCTTCGGAACTCGTCGGCGACCACGGTGCGGCGCTGAAGCTCGAGGTGCGTTACTCGTTCGGCGCAGGTGCCCCCGGCAGCTGGTTCGGCGGCGCCACGCTCTACGGCTTCTACGACGCCGGCCAGGTGCGGCAGCGCTCGCCGGGCGGGCTGGCCGCGCAGCAATCGGCCTCGTCAGCGGGGCTCGGGGTGCGCTTCGAGCTGCAGCGCTGGCTCAGCGGCTACCTCGAGGCGGCCAAGCCGCTGTCGCGCATCGTCTCCGCCGAAGGTGACCGCGACCCCCGTGCTTATGCGGGTCTGGCGTTGCGGTATTGATCACAAACTTGGCCTGGCGAGCGGCCACACACTCGGCGGCGCACGCCAATCCCCGCAGTCTGCCCACGCCGGCGCATCGCTGAACAGGCCCGCGCATCCACGGAGGCCCCCATGACCACCCGCCACCGTTCCCGCCTGGCCCGGCGTACCACGCTGCGCCTGACGCAACTCGCCACCGCGCTGGCCGCCGGCGGCTTGCTGAGTGCGCCGGCGGCGGCCGCACCCGAAGGCGGCACCGTGCGCGCCGGCAGCGCCACCATCACGCAGACCGGCGCGCCCAACGCCACGCAGACCCGCATCGACCAGAGCAGCCAGCGCGCCGTCATCGACTGGCGCAGCTTCAGCGTCGGCGCGGCGGAGCAGGTGCAGTTCGCGCAGCCCTCGGCCACCAGCGCCACGCTCAACCGCGTCACCGGCGAGCAGCTCAGCGCCATCCACGGCCGCATCAGCGCCAACGGTCAGGTCTTCCTCGTCAACCCCAACGGCGTGGTGCTCGGGCGCGGCGCCCAGGTCAACGTCGGCTCGTTCGTCGCCAGCACTGCCGGCATCGGCAATGCCGACTTCATGGCCGGGCGGCTGGAGTTCCGCCAGCCCGGCGCGGCCGGCGCCAGCATCGCCAACCGCGGCCACATCACCGCGGCCGAAGGTGGCCTCGTCGCGCTGGTGGCGCCCCACGTGCGCAACGACGGTGTCATCCAGGCGCGGCTGGGCCGCGTGGCGCTGGGCGCCGGCGATACGTTTGCGCTCGACCTGCACGGCGACGGCCTGATCCGCCTGGCCGTCGACGCGGCGCAGGCGCGCCTGCTTGTCGATGCCGAAGGCCGCCCGGTGACCACGCTCATCCAGCACACCGGCCGCATCGAAGCCGACGGCGGCCAGGTCGTGCTGATGAGCGCGGCCAACGCCAAGGCCGCGCTCGACCAGGTGATCAACCTGTCGGGCACGGTGCGTGCCGACACCGTGCAGCAGCATGGCGGCCGCATCGTGCTGGCGGCCAGCGGCGGCGCCACCACGGTGAGCGGCCAGCTGAGCGCGCAGGGCCAGGGCGCGGGCGAAGCCGGCGGCCGCATCGAAGTGTTGGGCGAGAGCGTGCACCTGGCCAGCAGCGCGCAGCTCGACGCCAGCGGCCACGCCGGCGGCGGCACCGTTCACGTCGGCGGCGCCTGGCAAGGCAGCGGCACCACACCGCGCGCGGCCACCACCACCGTGGACGGCGGCACGCGCATCGCGGCCGATGCGCGCCACCAGGGGCGCGGCGGCGAAGTGGTGGTGTGGGCCGATGGCGCCACCACCTACGCCGGCCACATCAGCGCGCGCGGTGGTGCCGCCGGCGGCGACGGCGGCCGCGTCGAGGTCTCTGGCAAGCGCACGCTCGAATTCGCGGGCACCGTGGACGCCGGCGCCGCGCAGGGCGCCGCCGGTTCGCTGCTGCTCGACCCGGCGACGATGGACATCGGCCTCGCCGAGGCGAGCCTCATCAACCGCGTGCTGCGCACCGGCACCAGCACCACGGTGAGCGCCGATGTCGACATCAATCTCAACGCCACCATCGACGGCCGCGGCCGCATCGCCGGCGGCGGGCTCACGCTGAACGCCGGGCGCGACATCCACCTCAACGAGTACCTCGTCACCGCCAACGGCGCGGTGACGCTGAACGCCGCCACCGGCACCGTGCGCCTGGCCGCCGGCCGCGGCGTCTTCACCGGCAGCGCGCCGATCACCGTGCGCAGCGGCGCCGACCTGGCCGCCGGGCCCTACGTCACCAGCGGCGCGCTGAGCCTCACCTCCACCGCCGGCAGCGTGAGCCTCGATGCGCCGCTCGATGCCACGCTGGGCGCGGTGACGGTCAACGCAGCGCAAGACGTGCGCATCAACCAGCCGGTGGTGCACCTGCGCAACGGCAGCACCTTCACGGTGACGGCCGGCCGCGACATCTTCGTCGACGCGCAGGTCGACGGCCGCGGCGGCGTCGCGCGCAGCGGCGCGGTGAACCTCACTGCCGGCGGCAACGTGCGCCTGGGCGAGTCGGTGGTCACCCAGCTGGCCGACATCCGCATGCGCGCCATCGCCGGCACCATCAGCACGGCGGCCGGCCGCGGCGTCTTCGCGTTTGGCCCGGCGGCCAGCGTGCCCGGTGGCGTCATCGTCGACCTCAGCGCCGGCGCCGACTTCACCACCGGCATCGTCAGCAACAGCGGCTTCGTGAACCTGGCGTCGCTCAACGGGTCGCTGACGCTCGGCCAGGGCATCGACGCCTCCGCAGGCATCACGTCGCTGCTGGCCGGCCTGGACATCTTCATCGACACGCCGGTGCTCAACCTGCGCAGCGGCGCCGGCTTCGGGGCACTGGCCGGCCGCGACATCCACGTGCGCGCCCCCATCGACGCGCGCGCTGCCAGCGGCGGCGTGGCCGGGGCCGGCGTCACGCTGAACGCCGAGCGCAGCATCTTCGTCAACGACTCCGTCGTCACCCGCGACGGCCTCATCGCCCTCACCACCAACACCGGCACCGTGACCCAGGCCGCCACGGCGCAGCTGCGCGCCGGCAACGGGGCCATCGGCGTCACCGCCGCCGGCAACCTCGTCACCGGCAGCTACGTGACCACGGGTGCGCTCACGCTGCGTTCCACCGCCGGCGCCATCTCGGTGGCCGAGCCGATCTACGACTCGGTGGGCGCGACCACCCTCACCGCCGCCACCGACGTGGTGGTGCAACCGGGCAACCGCATCGAGAACGTGCGCACCGGCGCGCCGCTTGCCATCAACGCCGGCCGCGACATCCTCGTCAACGAGCAGATCGGCCAGGACCGCGACGCCACCACCCTCACCGGCCCGATCACCATGACGGCGGGGCGCCACGTGGCCATCAACGCCGACGTGGTGACGCGCGACGCGCCGCTGGCCGTCACCGCCACCACGGGCACCGTGACGATGGCACCGCAGGTGGCTGGCGTACCGCAGCTGCGCGCCGGCAGCGGGACGCTCAGCGTCACCGCCGGCGCCGACCTGTACTTCGGCAGCCCCACCGCGCCTCGACCGAACAACGAGACGCCGTTCATCACCAGCGGCACGCTGAACGTCTCGTCGACCGGCGGCACCCTCTTCATCGAGGCGCCGGTGCCTTCCACCACCGGCCGCGTCAATCTCAACGGCGGCAACGCGCTGCGCGTCAACGAGCGCATCTACTCCAACAACGCCGACATCACGCTCACCGCCGGCCTGGGCGGCATCGTGATGAACGCCGGCACCATCGACGTGGGCGGCTTCACCACCACCCTCAGCGACACCGATGCGCGCCTCGGGAACCTCACGCTCACCGCACGCGGCGACATCAATGCGCCTTCGGTGCGCACCGCCGCCACGCTCGCCATCACCTCGACCGAGGGCCGCATCACCAGCGGCACCGTGCTCGTCAGCCGCAACGGCCCGGTGCCCGAGCCGCCGCTGGGCATGCCGCAGCGCGTGCTGCTGGCCGGCGCCTTGGGCATCGACAGTTTCAACACCGCCAGCTCGCCCGATGTCGAGGCGCGCTCGTCGCAGGGTTCGGTGAACCTGACGGTGTTCGCACCGCAGCGCCTGTTCATCGAGGCGGCGCAGGACGTGCGCACCGGCGGCTTCATCGGCCAGCAGGTCGAGCTGGTCGGCGGGCGCGACGTGCTGCTCGAGGGTGTGGCCCTCGCCGGCCTGCTGCGCGTGCGCGCCGGGCAGGACTTCCGCATGGACGACAGCACCTCGCTGGCCGCGCTGCGCGCACAGGCCGGGCGCGACGTGCGG
Source organism: Rubrivivax sp. (assembly GCA_016788525.1). Taxonomy (GTDB): domain Bacteria; phylum Pseudomonadota; class Gammaproteobacteria; order Burkholderiales; family Burkholderiaceae_C; genus Rubrivivax. The sequence continues at coordinate 4,469 of JAEUPD010000159.1, read as the reverse complement.
CTGACCGATGCGCCGGGCTCGCTGACCTGGATCGCCGGGGCCGGCGGCAACCTCACGCTGCGCGATTCGGCCAGCCCCGGCGCGGTGGTGTCGGTACGCGGCCTGCATCTCAGCGCCGGGCGCGACGTGCTGCTGCCGCAGCCAACCCATGTCTCCGACTCGCTGCTGACCGGCACCGAGGCCACGCTGCAGCCCACCACGCTCGTGGCCGGCCGGCACGTCTACGTCGACCGCCTGCAGACCATCGGCGACGTGGCCATGACGGCCACCGCCGGCAACGTGACGGTGGCCTTCCCGCTCATCCCGCCCTCGGGCGTGCTGGCCCCGGCGCCGCATGTCTGGAACCCGGCCGACGTGGGCGTGAGTTCGTTGGCCATCAGCGCACCGGGCACCGGCGCGGTGATCAGCCTGCAGGGCGTGCGCGCGGTGGGTAACGTGTCGCTGGTGGCGCCCGCCGGCACGGTGAACTCGGCGTTCGCGGTCACGTCGTCGGGCGGCGCGGTGAGCATCGTCGCCCCGGTGCAGAACATCTCGGTGACGCCGATTCCGCCTTCGGCGCGCTTGTCACCGCCGGCGGTCGTGTCGCCGGCGGTGGCGCCTGGGCCGCTGCGCGCCGATGCGCCCGGCCCGCTCATCCCCGCCGCGCCGGCGCCCGGGGCGCCGGGCCTGAGCGAGATATTGGTGGCCGCGCCCGGCGCCATCGACGCCGGCGCGCTGCCTGCCCCCGGCGCGGCCGGCGGCGAGGGCGACAGCGCCGCGCAGCAGGCCGCCAGCGCGGCACGCACCGGCAGCGGCGCGGCCGCCGGCGGTGAGGCCGAGGCTGCCGATGCCGCCGAGGCGAGCGGCGCCGACGCCGCGGCGCGCATGGCCGCCGGGCTGCCGGTAGTCATCTTCAGCGGCGGGCGCGGCAGCGCGCAAGGCGCCGACCTCGGCCGCAGCGGCACCTATGGCAGCGCGCGCGCACCGCAGGTCCGGACCGAAGGCGACAGCGAGCAGGAGCGGCGCCGCCGCGGCGCCACCCCGGGCAAGGCGGCCACCGGTGCGGCCACCGGCGCGGGCACTGGTGCGGCCACCGGCGCGGGCACCGGTGCGGCCACCCAGCCGCCGGCTCCGGCGGGCACGCCCACGCCGCGCTGACGTGGCCGCCGGCCTCCTGCGCGCGCTCGCGGCCGGGTGGCCCCCACGGGCCATCGCTGCGGCCCGCAGCGGCGGCAGCGGCGGCAGCGGCGGCCACGGCGCGCGGTGGGTCCTGGCGCTGTCGGGTGTGCTGGCCTGCCTGCACGCCACCGCGCAGCCGCAGCGCGCGGCCCGTGAACCCACGCGCGAGCCGCTGCTGCGCGTGGAGGCCGGCATGCACACCACGCTCATCCGCCGCGTGGCGGTGGACGCGCCGCGCCACCGGCTCGTCACCTGCAGCGACGACAAGACGGTGCGCGTCTGGCAGATGCCCGAGGCCCGCCTGGTGACCACGCTGCGCGTGCCCATCGACAGCGGCCACGAGGGCCAACTCTTCGCGGTGGCGGTGTCGCCCGACGGCCGCACGGTCGTCACCGGCGGCTGGACCGGGTGGGACTGGGACGGCGAGGCCTCGCTGTATTTCTTCGACATCGCCACCGGCGCGCTCACGCGGCGCGTCGGCGGCTTCAAGGACGCCATCCACGCGCTGTTGTGGACGCGTGACGGCGAGCACCTGCTCGTCGGCCTGCAGGGCCGCGGCGGGCTGCACCGGCTGCGCGTGGCCGACGCCCGCGTGGTGGCCAGCGACACGCAGTACCTGGACAAGATCATGGAGCTGGACGAGCGCGCCGATGGCCTCGTCACCGTGGCCGCGCTGGACGGCATGCTGCGCCTGTACGACCGCGCCTTCACGCTGCTGGGCCGCCGCGCGGTGCCCGGCGGTGGCAAGCCGGCGAGCGCCCGCTTCTCGCCGGATGGCCGCCTGATCGCGGTGGGCCTGATCGACCGGCCCGCGCTCACCGTATTGCAGTCGCGCGACTTGTCCGAGGCCTACCGCCCGGCGCTGGACGCGGTGCGCGACCAGGCCAGCTTCACCGGCGTGGCCTTCTCGTCGGACGGCCGCCACCTCTACGCCGGCGGCGACTGGCGCGGCAGCGGCGGGCCCAACCCGCTGTACCGCTGGGACGATGCCGGCCGCGGCGCGATGCGCGCGTTGCCGGTCGCCGACAACCGCATCACCGAGATCCAGGCGCTGCCCGGCGGCGCCATCGCCTTCGCCGCCGAGGACCCGGGGTTGGGCATCGTCGGCCCCGCCGGCCAGCGCACCACGTGGCGCGGCCCGGACAACCTTGACTTCAGCAGCGCGCATGGGCGGCTCGAACTCTCCGCCGATGGCGCCGTGGTGCGCTACCCGCGCCAGCGCCAGGGCACGGCCACGCACAGCTTCTCGCCGTTGCTGCCGGGTGATCAGAACCTGGGTGCACCACCGAAGGCCGAGCTCTTCACCCCGGTGCTCCAGGCCGACGGGCTGGCGGTGGAGAACTGGAAGGACAGCTTCGAGCCGCGCATCAACGGCCGCAAGCCGCAGCTCGACGAGTACGAGCTGTCTCGCAGTTATGCCCTGGCCCCCGGGCGCCCGGCCGTGCTGCTGGGCACCGAGTGGGCGCTGCGCCTGCTGGACGAGCAGGCGCGCGAGCTGTGGGCCGTGAAGCTGCCCGCGGTGGCCGGCGCGGTAAGCGTCAGCCGCGACGGGCGGCTGGCCGTGGCGGCGCTGTCCGACGGCACGCTGCGCTGGTTCCGCATGAGCGACGGCCGCGAGGAGCTGGCCTACTTCCCGCACCGCAACGGCCAGGACTGGGTGGCCTGGGTGCCCGAGGGCTACTTCACCTCGTCGGTGCACGGCGACCGCTTCGTCGGCTGGCACGTCAACCGCGGCCGCGACGCGGCGCCCGACTTCCACCACGCGGTGCAGTTCGACCGCATCCTCTACCGCCCGGACGCGGTGGCGGCGGCGTTCCGCGCCGTGGGTGCCGCCGGTGCCGGCGCGCGCGTGGAGGCGCTGGCCAAGCTCGGGGCCGACTTCCAGATCAGCAAGCTGGCCGACATCGCACCCCCGCGGCTGCAGCTGCAGCTGCTGGAAGTGGCCCTCGGCCCGGGCGGCCGGCCGCGCGCGGTGTTCGATCTCAAGGCCGAGAAGGCCGAGCGCGCGCGCCATGGCCTGCAAGACCTCACGGTGTTCGTCAACGGCATCCCGGTCACGCCGGCGGCCGAGCGCCGGGTGGCCGGCACCGAGGCGCAACAGCTCGCGCGCCGGCTCACGCTGGAGCTGGGCGAGGGTGGCAACCAGGTGCGCGTGGAAGCCTTCAACGGCGTGGCCATGGGCGTGGCGGAGGCCTTCGTCACTGCGCCGGCGGGCGTGCGGCTGGCGGCGCCGCCAGGCGACCTGTACCTGCTGGCCGTGGGCATCAACAGCTTTCCGCGCCTGCCCGAACGCATGCACCTGGCCTACGCCGCGCGTGACGCCGAAGAGCTGGCCAAGGCGTTGCAGTCGCGCGCCGGCGGCCAGTTCGGCCGCGTGCACGTGCGGCTGCTCACCGACTTCAGCGACACCAAGCCCGAGCGCGCCGCGGTGCAGCAGGCGCTGCAGTTCGTGCAGCAGGCGCGGCCGCAGGACACGGCGGTGATCTTCCTGGCCTCGCACGGCATCAGCGACGCGGCCGGCAACTACTACTTCGTGCCGCGCGACGTGCGCGCCGAGGACCTGCGTGCGCTGGACGGCGGCCAGACGCGCGCCCCGCCCTCGCTGCTGCCGTGGACAGCGTTCTTCGATGCGCTGCGCGCCACGGCCGGGCGGCGGCTGCTGATCGTCGACACCTGCCAGGCGCGCAACATCGAGGGCCGCTTCGAGGCGCATTCGCTGCTCAAGCGCTCGGCGGCGTCGATGTTCCCGCTGCTGGTGGCCTCCAAGGGCGACGAGGAGTCGCAGGAATACCCGCCGGGCAAGCATGGCCTGTTCACCTACGCGTTGCTGCAGGCGCTGGCGCCGGGCTCGGACGCCAACCGCGACGGCGTGGTCACGCTGGCCGAGGTGTTCGACGCGGCGCGGCCGGTGGTCGAACGCCTGCGCGACAAGCGCACCGGGCCGCAGACGCCGCAGATCGTGGCGCCGCCGCCGCTGGACGGGATGCCGTTGCTGCGGGCCGAGCGCTGAGGCGGCGCAGTCGCTCTTCACCGTCGGTCTGGGTGGCGATTGAGCCGTCGCGGGCTGCCCGACCAGCCGAGTCAAGTCAACATGGTTCCGGCAGTTGGGGCCGTGCGCCCGCGCGGGGAGGTCGCGGCGAGCAGAGGTCCGGCCCGCAGCGCCGCGCCGCGCGGGACGCGAGGCCCGGCGTCGCCGCCGAGCCCTGCGGGCCCGCCGTCGATGACGGCCGACGGATACACCGTCGGCCTACCCGGCTTGCAAGCAAGCCGGGACCCCTGCGCTTCGCTCCGGGGCGCCGATCGCGTCCCGC
>JAEUPD010000119.1 GCA_016788525.1 Rubrivivax sp. | reverse complement strand
CGTGCGGTAGTTGATGACATGGTCGGCGCCCAGCGCGCGCAGGCGCTCGAGCTTCTCGTCCGACGACGACGTGGCGATCACCGTGGCGCCGGCTGCCTTGGCGAACTGCAGCGCGAAGACCGAGACGCCACCGGTGCCCTGCACCACCACCGTCTCGCCGGCGTTCAGCGGCCCGTCGACGACCAGCGCGCGCCACGCCGTCAGGGCGGCGCACGGCAGCGTGGCCGCCCCGGCATGGCCATAGCCGCGCGGCTGCAGGGTCAGCCACGAAGCCGGCACGGTGACGAACTCGCTGGCGAAGCCGTCGATGTCGTCGCCGGGCACCTGGCGCACGACCTCCTTGCTCACCGGACCGTCGCGCCAGCGCGTGAAGAATGTGCTCATCACCGCGTCGCCGGCCTTGAACACCGGGCTGCCCTCCAGCGGCGCGCCGACCTCGACGATCTCGCCGGCGCCGTCGGACATCGGCACGCGGCCGTCGGCGGCCGGTATCTCGCCGACGACGACGCAGTAGTCGTGGTAGTTCAGCGAACTGGCATGCACGCGCAGCAGCACTTCGCCGGCCCCAGGGCGGCGCGGCTCGGCGGCGCCGAGCTGCAGTTGGTCGAGGCTGGCGGGCTGGCGCAGGCGGATGAGGTTCATCGCGAGGGACTCCGGGAATCGCTCGGGAAAGCATAACCGCCGCCTCGCCACCGGCCTTCGCCGGCCCTGGCGTACGGCCCTGGCGTGCGGCCTGTCGCGCGGCGGCAACCGGCGCCGCGCCGCCATGAGCCGGCTCAATGCGCGACACGCGGAAACGGCGCACGCTGAACTTGGCGTGTGAAGCGCCGCAACCACGAGGAGGCCAACGATGCTGAAGATGCTGATTGCCGTAGACGGCTCGGAGCATGCGCGGCGGGCAATGGCCGCCGTGGCCGCGCTGGCCCGCAACGGCCTGGCGCTGAAGGTGGCCTTGCTGCACGTGCGCGACGAGCCCATCGTGTACGGCGAAGTCCCGATGATGAGCTACGACGCGATCGAGAACGCGCAGAAGGCCCACCAGGAAGGTGTGCTGGCCGTCGCCGAGCAGCAGGCCCGCGAGCTCGGGCTCGAGATGCTGCCCTCGCGCCGCGCGGTGGGCTACGCATCGACCGAGATCCTGCGCGAGGCCGAGGCATTCGGCGCCGAGCAGATCGTGATGGGCACGCGCGGCATGGGCGCGATGAAGAGCCTGGTCATCGGCTCGGTGGCCCAGCGCGTGCTGCACGACGCGAAGGTGCCGGTGCTGCTGGTCAAGTGAGGCCGCACGAGGATGGCTGCCCATGACCTATGAACGCCGCCCACCGCGTGACGAGCGGCTGCATTGGGTGCTGCTGGCCAATGCAGCGCGCGCGCGGTTGTTCGAGCGCGACCACGACAACGGCGCGTTGCGCGAACTCGAGTCCTTCGTGCACCCGGACAGCCGCCTGAAGGCCAGCGCCACCGAGCACGACCGTGCCGGCCAGGGCGCGCACGGCGCGGGCCGGGCGCACTTCGAGCCTCCCACGTCGCCCCGAGAGCGCGAGCAGCAGCACTTCGCCGAGCAGCTTGCGCACCTGCTCGACGACGCGGCCCGCGGCGACCACATGCCCGGATTCGCGCTGATCGCCTCCAGCCCGTTCCTCGGCCGGTTGCGCTCGACGCTGGGCACCGCGGCGGCCGCACGGCTCACCTTCCACGCCGATCGCGACCTCACCGCCTTCGTCGGGCGCGAACTCGAGTTGCGCGTGAGCGAGTTGCTGCCCCCGCCACCGGCGAACGACGAGCGCTGAGTGAGCGCAACCCCGGCGACGGGGCCGTCGCCGTGGGCGTGCGCAAGGCGCGCCCACAGGGTCGCGCGCGCGGCCGGGGTGCTTCCTGCAGCGCCCGGGCGGCCTGGTCCGGCTCAGGCGGGGTACAGCCCGCGCGTGCGTGCGAACAGGCGCGTGAGCCCGAGCAGGCCGTCGATGACCGGGGTGTCCACCCGCACGCGCCGCCCGATCTCGTGCACCGCGCCGACGATGGCATCGAGTTCGATCGGGCGGCCGGCTTCCACGTCCTGAAGCATCGAGGTCTTGAAGGCGCCCAGCTTGGCCGTGACGGCATGGCGGTCTTCCGGGCTCTGTTCGATCGGGCAGCCGATCTGCTCGCCCACCCGGGCCGCCTCGCGCATGGCGCCCGAGCACAGGTCGCGCACCAGCTCGTCGGCCAGCACCTGGTCGATGGTGGCCCCGGTGAGCGCCGACACCGGGTTCATCGTCAGGTTGCCCCACAGCTTGTACCAGGCATCGCGCTTCACGTCGGCCGACACGGTGACCTCGAAGCGGGCGCGGCGCAGCCAGTCGGCCACCTGGCGCACACGAGCGGTGCCTGCAACGACCGGCGTGGCGGCGAAGGTGGCGGGGCCCGCCGGTGGGCCGTCGCCGCCGGGCCGGCCGCCGGGCCGGCCGCCGGGCCGGCCGCCGGGCTCGCCCAGCGGCTCGCCGATGATCAGGCCCTGCCCCATGCGGTGCTGCACCACGCCCGGCTCACTGGTGCTGCTGGACACGTGCACGACGCAACCCAGCACTGCCCCGAAAGGAACCGAGCGTGCGACGACCCCGCCCGGGTCGACGCTGGCCAGCGGCTCGCCGTGCAGAGCCGGCATCGCCTGGCTGAACCACCACGGCACGCCGTTCATCGCCGGCAGCACCACGGTGCCCGGGCCGATGAGCGGTGCGAGCTTCGGCGCCAGCGCCGGCAGCGAAGGGCCCTTGACGGCGATCACCACCAAGTCCTGCGTGCCCAGAGCGCCCGCATCCTCCTCGGCGCGGGCCGGGGCCTGCAGCCGCTGGCCCCCTTCGTGCAGCCGCCAGCCGTGCTGCCGCAGCGCCGCCAGCGTCGCGCCTCGCGCCAGCGCAGACACCTGCGCGTCGGCCAGCGCGGCCAGCCGCGCACCCACCAGGCCGCCGATGGCGCCCGCGCCGACGATGCACACCTTGAACGTCATCCGATCGCCTCCTGAAAGCCGCATGCCCCCCTAGGGCCTGCATTGCCCACCGCTCACTTCGGTGGCAGGGTCATGGTAGCCCGCTGCGTATGATCGGCCGGCCGTGCCGCATCGGCGGCGTGCCTCGGCGACGCCCGCGTCGCCGCGGGGCCCGCGGCGGCCGAGGGTGCACCGGCCGGGCCACACGGGCCGGGCCCCACGGACAAAGAACACAACGAGGAGATCCGCCATGCATGCCTGGCTGTGCGAGACGCTGGAAGGCGTGGACAAGCTGCGCTGGGCCGAGCTGCCCACGCCCGAGCCACAGGCCGGCGAGGTGCGCGTGGCCATCCACGCCGCCAGCCTGAACTTCCCCGACCTGCTCACGGTCAAGGGGCAGTACCAGATGAAGCCGGCGCTGCCGTTTGTCCCCGGATCGGAGTATTCGGGCCGGGTCGAGGCGCTGGGACCGGGCGTCGCGCACCTGAAGGTGGGCCAGCCGGTGGCCTGCATCGGCGCGGCGGGCGGCTTCGGCACCCACGCCTGCGCGAAGGCCGCGCTCACGCTGCCGCTGCCGCCGGGCTTCGATCTGGTCGACGGCGCGGCCTTCGCGTTCACCTACGGCACCTCGCACCACGCCCTCATCGACCGTGGCCAGCTGAAGGCAGGCGAGACCGTGCTCGTGCTCGGAGCCGCCGGCGGCGTGGGCAGCGCAGCGGTGCAGATCGCCAAGGCCGCCGGCGCGCGGGTCATTGCCGCCGTGTCCAGCGACGCCAAGGCCGGGTTCTGCCAGCGCCTGGGTGCCGACGCGACGCTCAACTACGGCAGCGGCGACCTGCCCGCGCTGCGCGAGCAGATCAAGGCGCTCACCGACGGCAAGGGGCCCGATGTCGTCTACGACCCGGTGGGCGGCGACCTCGCCGAGCCGGTGTACCGCTCGATGGCGTGGCGCGGTCGCTACCTCGTCATCGGCTTCGCACAAGGCGGCATCCCCTCGCTGCCGTTGAACCTGCCCTTGCTCAAGGGCACCTCGCTGGTGGGCGTGTTCTGGGGCGACTTCATGCGCCGCGAGCCGAAGGCCGGCGCGGCGATGCTGGGTGAGCTGCTGCAGTGGTACGCCCAGGGTCGCGTCAAGCCGGCCATCGACCAGCGGCTGCCGATGTCGCAGATCCACGCCGCGTATGCGCGCATGGGCAGCCGGCAGGTGCAGGGCAAGGTCGTGCTCGTCAACGGCTGACCAGGACGACGCCGTGCCGAACCATTCCTTCGGATTGGCGATAGGATGCCTGCCCGCTGCCGGCCTCGCGGCCGGGGCCTGCGCCGGCCCGCCGCTCCTTGACACCACAGCCGGGCCTGGACAGGGCCTCCTTGGGAAGCACCCATGACGGTCAAAGTGCTGATCCTCGAAGACAACCCGGTCGCCCGCAGCTTCCTGTGCCGCGTCGTCCGCGAGAGCTTCTCCGACGCCAACCACATCACCGAAGCCGGCGACCTGGAGACCGCGCGCAAGCATGTCGCGCTGGCCGGCGGCCCCACCGGGCTGCACGGCACCGACCCGTACAAGCTGATGCTGGTGGACCTCGAGCTGCCCGACGGCAACGGCATCGAGCTGCTGGCCGAGTTGTCGCAGTACCCGGCCACCAAGGTCGTCACCACGCTGTACTCCGACGACGACCACCTCTTTCCTGCGCTGCAGTGCGGCGCCGACGGCTACCTGCTGAAGGAAGACCGCTTCGAGGTGCTGGTCGAGGAGCTGCAGAAGATCGTGCGCGGGCAGCCGCCGCTGTCGCCGGCCATCGCCAGGCGGCTGCTGCAGCATTTCCGCCAGGTGCCACCGGGCGAGACGGTGATCACCGACCCGGGCTTGTTCGGCCACACCACCGGCTTCGGCACCACCAGCGTACCCAGCCCCACCAGCCGCCCGGTGCCGATCGAACGCCCGCCGGAGACCGAGCGCCTGACGCCGCGCGAGACCGAGGTGCTGACCTACCTAAGCAAAGGCTTCACGATCAAGGAGATCGCCAGCCTCATGGGCATCAAGTGGTTCACCGTCAACGACCACATCAAGTCCATCTACAAGAAGCTCAACGTGTCCAGCCGCGCCGAGGCGGCGGTGCTGGCCAGCAAGCTGGGGCTGGTGTGATGCGGGCCGGTTGCGCCCGGCCCGCGCCTCGCGGCTGACCGGGCCGCGCGCCGCCGCCGCGCCCTTGCTGCGCCAAGCCGGGCCGACCCCATGAGCGCGCCGGGCCGTTCCCAAGCGCTCATCCCGCA
>JAEUPD010000206.1 GCA_016788525.1 Rubrivivax sp. | reverse complement strand
CGTGATGGACCTGCTGGCCGAGGTCGACATGCACGGCATCCAGACCAGCGGCAACTGCATCCGCAACATCACCACCGACGCGCTGGCCGGCATCGCGCCCGACGAGGTGGTCGACCCGCGGCCCTATGCCGAGATCCTGCGCCAGTGGAGCACGCTGCACGGCGAGTTCGCCTTCCTGCCGCGCAAGTTCAAGATCGCCATCACCGGCGCTCGGGAAGACCGCGCCGCCACGGGCTGGCACGACATCGGCCTGAAGCTGGTCAAGAACGCCGTGGGCGAAGTCGGCTTCGAGGTCAGCGCCGGCGGTGGCATGGGCCGCACACCGCACATCGCCACCGTCCTCGACCGCTTCGTGCCCTGGGCGCAGATCCTGGCCTTCATCGAGGCGATCGTGCGCGTCTACAACCTGCTCGGCCGGCGCGACAACGCCTACAAGGCGCGCATCAAGATCCTCGTCAAGGCCGAGGGCGAACGCTTCGTGCAAGCCGTGCGCGACGAATTCCGGGCCCTGCTCGCCGACCCGGCCACCCCGCGCATCCCCGAGGCTGAACTGCAACGCGTCGCTGCCAGCTTTGCCGATCCGGTGGCGGCCGACGAGGCGGGCGTCCCCCGGCCCGGCTCGCCGCTGGGCAGCACCGACCAGCCCCCGGCCCTGCGGCGCTGGCTGCAACGCAACGTGCATGCGCACCGCCTGCCGGGCTACCGGGCCGTGACGCTGTCGCTCAAGCGCGCCGGCCAGGCGCCCGGCGACGCCACCGCGGCGCAGCTGGAACAGGCGGCCGCGCTGGCCGAGCGTTTCAGCGCCGGGGAAGCCCGGGTCACCCACCAGCAGAACCTGCTGCTGCCCTGGGTGCGCGAGGCCGACCTGCCCGCGCTGTGGCTGGCCGCGCGCGAATGCGGCTTCGCCACGCCGAACATCGGCCTCGTCACCGACATCGTGGCCTGCCCCGGCGGCGACTTCTGCGCGCTGGCCAATGCGCGCTCGCTGCCGGTGGCCGCCGCGATCGCCGAGCGCTTCGAAGACCTCGACCTGCAGCACGACATCGGCGACATCGCACTGCACATCAGCGGCTGCATCAACAGCTGCGGCCACCATCACAGCGGCCACATCGGCATCCTCGGCGTCGACAAGGACGGCGCCGAGTGGTACCAGGTGACGCTGGGCGGCAGCGATGGCAGCGAACTGGCCGGCGCCGCGACGCCCGGCAGGGTGATCGGGCCGTCCTTCGCGGCCGACGAGGTGCCCGACGTGCTCGAGGCCCTCGTCGCCACCTACCTGCGCGAACGCATCCCGGGCGAGCGCTTCGTGCACACCGTGCGCCGGCTGGGCATCACCGCGTTCCGCGCCGCCGGCGACGCCGCGCGCCGCAGCACGGCGCCGCTCGAGGCCACGGCCTGAACAGCACCCCGCACCCCGCCACATGCCACGGCCATGACGATGCAACTCCTCACCGCCAACGACGCCTTGCCCGCCAACGCCTTGCTGCTGGACAACACCGACGACGTGCTGGCCCACGGCGAAGAACTGCGCCACCACGCCGTCGTGGCGTTGCACTTCCCCAGGTGGACCGACGGCCGGGCCTACTCGCAGGCCGTGCTGCTGCGTGGCCGCCTGCGCTACCGCGGGCAGCTGCTGGCCCACGGTGATGTCGTCGCCGACATGGCGCCGCTGCTGCGACGCTGCGGGTTCGACGGCGCCCAGCTGCGCGCCGACCAGCGCCGCGAGACCGCACTGCGCGCACTCGGCCAGATCGATGCCCACTATCAGGACACGCTGGCTGAACGCCACGACGCGCCGCGCCCCGATGCTCGCCCCAATGCCCGCCCCAACGCGCGCCCCATTCCCGGCCCCAATCCCTTCCCCCTTCCCGCCGAGCCCGTCACGGGCCCCGCACGGGCAGGCACGCCGGCACAAGCCTGATCCTCCACCTCCCGCACGCTCATGAACACGCCGAACCTCTCCGCTGTGCAACGGCTCGCCCGCCCGACACCCGGCCACACCGATCGCCTCGCCCTGGCCGTCTCGCGGCTGCGCGAGGCCACGGCTGCGCATGGCCCGCGCATCGTGCAGGCCACCAGCCTGGGCGCAGAAGACATGGTGATCACCGACCTCATCGCGCGGCACGCCCTGCCGATCGCCGTGGCCACGCTGGACACCGGGGCGCTGCATGCGCAGACGTTGGCGCTCGTGCCACGCATCGAGTCGCGCTACGGCATCTCCGTGCAGCGCTGGGCTCCGGCCCCGCAGGCCGTGGTCACCTTCGTTGCCCGCCACGGCGAGCGCTCGATGTACGACGGCGTCGCCCAGCGCAAGGCCTGCTGTGCGCTGCGCAAGCTGGAACCGCTGGCCCGCATGCTGGCCGGCCGCAGCGCGTGGGTCACCGGACTGCGCCGCGAGCAATCGGCCGCGCGCGCCGAGGTCGCGCCGCAAGAGCTCGACGAGGCCGGCCGCGTCAAACTCAACCCGCTGGCCGAGTGGAGCGAGGCCGACGTCTGGCACTACATCGGCACGCACGGTGTGCCATACAACGAGCTGCACGATGCCTTCTACCCGAGCATCGGCTGCGCCCCTTGCACGCGCGCGGTGTCCGCGGGCGAGGATGCCCGCGCCGGCCGCTGGTGGTGGGAGCAAGGCGGCGCACAAGAGTGCGGCCTGCACGTGCGGCCCGCCGCCGGCGAACCGCGGCGCAAGGAAGAGGTGGCCGCATGAACGCGCGCGCCCGCGCCGACGAGCTGCTGCCCGCGATAGACGGCGGCCATCTGGATGCGCTCGAAGAAGAGTCGCTGTTCATCCTGCGCGAGGTGGCAACGGGCTTCGAACGCCCCGCCCTGTTGTTCTCCGCCGGCAAGGACAGCTGCGTCGTGCACCACCTGGCGCGCAAGGCCTTCAAGCAGCGCGACGCATCAGGCCGCTGGCACGGCACGCTGCCGTTTCCGCTGCTGCACGTGGACACCGGGCACAACTTCCCGGAGGTCATCGACTTCCGCGATCGCCTGGCTGCGGAGACCGGCGACCGCCTCGTCGTCGCGCACCTCGAAGACAGCATCGCGCGTGGCACCGTGCGGCTGGCGCATCCGCTCGAGTCGCGCAATGGCCACCAGAGCGTGACGCTTCTGGAGGCCATCGACGCCCATCGCTTCGACTGCCTCGTCGGCGGCGCACGCCGTGACGAGGAGAAGGCGCGCGCCAAGGAACGCATCTTCAGCCACCGCGACAGCTTCGGCCAGTGGCAGCCCAAGGAACAGCGGCCGGAGCTGTGGACGCTGTTCAACACCCGGCTGAAGCCGGGCGAGCACTTCCGCGCGTTCCCGATCAGCAACTGGACCGAGCTGGACGTGTGGCTGTACATCGCGCGCGAAGGCATCGCCTTGCCGCCCATCTACTACGCCCACCAGCGCGAGGTGATGCGCCGCCGCGGCCTGCTGGTGCCACTGACACGCGTGACGCCGGCACAACCCGGCGAGCCCGTGGAGAGCCTGGAGGTGCGATTCCGCACCGTGGGCGACATGACTTGCACCTGCCCCGTGCCCAGCGCCGCGGCCAGCGCCGCCGAGGTGGTGGCCGAGACGCTGACCGTGGCCGTCAGCGAGCGCGGCGCCACGCGCATGGACGACCGCAGCTCTGACACTTCCATGGAGCGGCGCAAGAAGGAAGGCTACTTCTGACATGAGCACCGCCGCCCTGCGCTTTCTCACCGCCGGCAGCGTCGACGACGGCAAGAGCACCCTGATCGGCCGGCTGCTCTACGACAGCCGCGCCATCCTCGCCGACCAGCTCGACGCGCTGCACGCCAAGGCCGCCGGCGAGGCGCCCGACCTCTCGCTGCTGACCGACGGCCTGGAAGCCGAGCGCGAGCAAGGCATCACCATCGACGTGGCGTACCGCTACTTCGCGACGCGGCAGCGCAAGTTCATCATCGCCGACGCGCCGGGCCATGAGCAGTACACGCGAAACATGGTCACCGCCGCGGCCGGCAGCGATGCGGCCGTGGTGCTGGTGGACATCACCAAGCTGGACCTGCGTGCCCCTGAAGTGGCGCTGCTGCCCCAGACCCGCCGGCATGCGCTGCTGGCGCACCTGCTGCGCGTGCCGAGCATCGTCTTCACCGTCAACAAGCTCGATGCGGTGGCC
>JAEUPD010000070.1 GCA_016788525.1 Rubrivivax sp. | reverse complement strand
CCGGCGTCGACGCTGCGGATGCCGATCTGCCGGATGTTCTTCGCGGCCAGCGCCGGCACGTGGCCGCCGAGCTCGACGAGTTCGCGCGGGCCGTGGCCGGCCAGGCACGCCACGGGCATGCCGTGCAGGTTGCCGCTGGGCGTGAGCGTGCTGGTGTTGAAGTCGGCATGGGCATCGAGCCACAGCACGCGCAGGCGCTTGCCGGCCTGCCGGCAGTGGCGTGCCACCGCGCTGATCGAGCCGATGGCCAGGCAATGGTCGCCGCCCAGCAGGACGGGCAGGTGGCCGCCTTGCAGTTCGGCAAACACCGCTTCGTGCACCGCGCGATTCCAGGCCACCACCTCCGCGAGGTGGCGGTACCCGGCCACCGGGGGCAGCCAGGGGTTGGGCGGCCCTGCCAAGTTGCCGCGGTCGAGCACCTGCACGCCGTGGCCTTGCAGCGTGGGGCCGAGTTGCGCCACGCGCAGCGCCTCGGGGCCCATGCTCGCGCCGCGCGTGCCCGCACCGATGTCGGTGGGTGCGCCGATGAGCGAGACCTGGGTGCTCATGGACAAACTGCCCGCAGCGCACTGCGGGCCGGCATGGAGTGGGCGCCGGCCAAGCGACCGCCGCGGCTCCGGCCTCGCCGGGCCGCTGGCGGTGCCCCCTGGGGGGAGGCGACCGCAGGTCGCTTCGGGGGGAGCATCATATCTCGTCGGCGAAGGCGCCGGTCTGCGTGGGCGGCAGGTCGAAGCCGTAGTGCGACGCCAGTGCCTGCCAGGCCTCCTCGGCGCTTTCGACGAACTGGAACAGGTGCAGGTCGCCGGCGCTGATCATGCCGGTGTCCACGAGGTGGTCGAAATCGATCAGCCGCTGCCAGAACTCGCGCCCGAACAGCAGGATCGGCCGCTTGCGGCTCTTGCCGTTCTGCACCAGCGTCAGCGTCTCGAACAGTTCGTCCAGCGTGCCGAAGCCGCCCGGGAAGCACACCAGCGCGATCGAGCGCATCACGAAGTGCATCTTGCGCAGCGCGAAGTAGTGGAACTGGAAGCACAGCTCCGGCGTGATGTAGGGGTTGGGGGCCTGTTCGTGGGGCAGCACGATGTTCAACCCGATGCTCTTGCCGCGCACGTCATGCGCGCCGCGGTTGCCTGCCTCCATGATGCCGGGGCCGCCGCCAGTGACGACGTAGATCGGCGTGTCGTGCTCGCGCGAGCGCTCGGTGACGATGGCGGCGAAGCGGCGCGCCTCGTCGTAGTAGCGGCTCATCGCCAGCGCCGTCTCGGCGCGGCGCAGGCGGGCGGCGTCGCCCGCGGCGCGCGCCTGTCCGAGGGCGACCTGCGCGTCGTCGGGCGGCAGGATGCGCGCACTGCCGAAGATGACGATGGTGTTCTCGACGCCTTGCTCCTGCTGGATCAGCTCGGGCTTGAGCAGCTCGAGCTGCATGCGCACGGGCCGCAGCTCTTCGCGCAGCAGGAAGGCGTTGTCGGTGAAGGCCAGCCGGTAGGCGCTCTCGGGCCCGGCGTAGCGCGAAGGCTCGGCTGCGACCGCCGCCTCCTCTTCGGCGCTGGGGAAGTTGCGGCTCGACAGCAGCGGGTTCTTGGTGTCCATCGATACGGTGGAGTGGGCGGTGCCGACCGGGGCGCGAAGCATAGTCGCGCCGCGCCTGGGGGGCCCCGAAAACGCCAACGGCCCGCCGAGGCGGGCCGTGATGGATGAGGCGGTGCCCGCCCCGGGCTACTTGGCCGGCGTGGCCTCGGCCTTGCGCTCGGCGGCCGTCTTGCTGGCCACCACCGGCAGGCCGCGCAGCTGGTTCAGCGCCTGCACGAGCGGCCAGTCTTCCCCGCTGCCGAACTCGGGCAGGGGCTTGGGAGGCTGGTTGGTGCGCGCCTGCTCGGCCTCGAGGCGCGCCCGCGCGGCCTCGCGCTCGCGCTGGCGGGCGGAGTCCTTGTCGCCCTCGGCGGCGCCGGTGGCGGTGGGCAGGTGCCGCTCGAGGTCGGCTTCGCGCACGCGCAGCGCGGCGAACACGTTGCCCTCGGCGGTTTCGTCCAGGAAGATGTCGGGCACGATGCCGCGCGCCTGGATGCCGCGGCCGCTGGGTGTGTAGTAGCGGGCGGTGGTGATCTTCAGCGCCGTCTCGGCCGACAGCGGCCGCACCGTCTGCACCGAGCCCTTGCCGAAGGTCTGTGCACCCATGATCGTGGCGCGCTTGTGGTCCTGCAGCGCGCCGGCGACGATCTCGCTGGCCGAGGCCGACCCCTCGTTGACCAGCACCACCAGCGGCACCTTCTTGATGGCCGCCGGCAGGCGCCGCAGCACGTCGGAGCCGCCACCGCGGCGCGCGTAGTGCTCGGGGGTGGCGCGGTAGGTGGCGCGCGAATCGGCCAGTTGGCCGTTGGTGGACACCACCACCACGTCGGCGGGCAGGAACGCTGCCGAGATGGCGATGGCGCCGTCGAGCAGGCCGCCGGGGTCGTTGCGCAGGTCGAGCACCAGGCCCTTCAGGTTGGGGTCCTGCCGGTAAAGCTGCTCGACCTTGGCGACGAAGTCGTCAACCGTGCGATCCTGGAACTGGCTCACCCGCACCCACCCGTAGCCCGGCTCGGCCATCTTGGCGCGCACACTCTGGACGCGGATCTCCTCGCGCGTGATGGTCACCGGGAAGGTGCGGTTCTCGTTCTTGCGGAAGACGGTCAGCGTGACCTTCGTGTTGGGCTCGCCGCGCATGCGATTGACGGCCTGGTCCACCGTCATGCCCTTGACCGGCGTGTCGTCGATGCGGGTGATGTAGTCGCCGCTCTTCAGGCCGATGCGGAAGGCGGGTGAACCTTCGATGGGCGAGATCACCTTGACCACGCCATCTTCCATGCCCATCTCGATGCCGATGCCGACGAACTTGCCGCCGGTGCTCTCGCGGAATTCACGGAAGCTCTTCTTGTCGAAGTACTGCGAGTGGGGGTCGAGCCCGGCGACCATGCCGCCGATGGCGTCGGAGATGAGCTTCTTCTCGTCGACCGCCTCGACGTATTCGCTCTTGACCATGCCGAACACGGCGGCCAGCTGCTGCAGCTCTTCGAGCGGCAGCGGCGCCAGCGTGCTGCGCGCCACCGCGCTGAGCTGCATCGTGGTGAGCGCGCCGGCCAGGGCCCCCACGGCGAGAAGACCGGCAACCTTCAGCTTGGCACCCATGCGTTTTCGCCTTTGCTGCGCGCGCTGCGCCCGTACTTTCGAGGGAATCGCCCGGGCTGCGCCCGGGGTGAGGCAGTATAGGTCGGAGAGTGTCTTGGAGCGCCGCTGCGGGGGCAAAGTTGCACCCTGATTCGAATGCCTTTGCTCGGGCACCGGGCCGCGTGCCGGCAGGCCCAGGGCTTGCCCCGCAGCGCCGGGGTCGGGCGCAAGGTGGCGGGCGGTCGCCGCGGCCTTCCCGGCGGGTCGTCGCTCAGTCGGCGGCGGCCGATTGCGGCTGCCGCGGGAAGGTGACCACGTGGTCCACTTCGGCCCGGATGCCGACCCACTCGCCGACGTGATGATCGTGGTGCGAGGGCACGTGGGCCATCACGCGCTCGCCGCTGTCGAGCTTGAGCGTATACAGGAACTCCGAGCCGCGGAAAGCCTTGCGCTCGATCAGGGCGCGCACCGGGCTCGCGTCGTCGTGGACGATGTCATCGGCGCGCAGGAGCACGTCGCACTCGCCGCCGGGGTAGGCGCTGGGCAGCGGGCAATCGGCCACGTCGTGCAACTCGCCCAGCGGTGTCTCGACGCAATGGCCGTGGTGGCAGGCGACGATGCGCGCCGGCGCGAATACGCCGTGGCCGATGAAGCCGGCCACGAAGCGGCTGGCCGGGCGGTGGTACAGCGAGTAGGCGTCGTCCCACTGCTCCAGCCGCCCCTTGTTCATTACACCGATCACGTCGCCGACGGCGAACGCCTCCAGCTGGTCGTGCGTGACCAGCAGTGCCGTGGTGCCGCTTTCCTTCAGGATCGTGCGTACCTCCTGCGCCAGCCGCTCGCGCAGGTCGACGTCCAGGCTGGAGAACGGCTCGTCCAGCAGCAGCAGGCGCGGCTTGGGGGCCAGCGCCCGCGCCAGCGCGACACGCTGCTGCTGCCCACCGGAGAGTTGGTGCGGCGCACGTCGCGCGGCGTGCGCCAGGCCGACGAGGTCGAGCAGATGCTCCACGCGCGCCTCGCGCTGGGCGCGTGGCCAGTCGGCGATGCCGAACGCCACGTTGTCGGCAATGCTCAGGTGCGGGAACAGCGCATAGTCCTGGAACACCATGCCGATGCGGCGCTGCTCGGGCGCGACGTGCAGGCGCCGGGCCGCATCGGCCAGCACCTCGCCCTGGATCTCGATGCGCCCGGTGTCGGGGCGCTCGAGGCCGGCCACCAGCCGCAGCAGCGAGGTCTTGCCGCAACCCGACGGGCCGATCAGCACGCCGACGGCACCTTGCGGCAACGCCAGGGTGATGCCCTCCACCGCCGCGCGCCCTGGGTTTGCCCGGGGGTAACGCAACGACAGGCCGGCAAGGCTGAGGAACATGGTGCGCCGATGATAATCGCCAGGCGCAAATGAGCATTGTTCGCATTGACGAGTCCGGCGGTTTCGAGCCAGGGCGCGCGCCCGCGGGTGCCTTGGGCGTCGCCGTGGCGCGCTGGGCCCGGCGCGCCGCGCGGGCCTTGCTGGCGCTGCTGTGCCTGGCGCTGGTGTTGCCCGTGCTGGCGGTCGTTGGTTCGTGGCTGGCCTTTGACGAAGCGGCCGCCGGCGTGCTGCGCCACCAGGCCGCCACGGTGCTGCCCGAGTACGCCGGCCAGACGCTGGTGCTGGCGCTCGGCACCGGGCTGGGCGTGCTGCTGCTTGGCGCGACCACGGCAGCGTTGGTCACGCTGACCGACTTTCCCGGCCGACGGGTTTTCGAGTGGGCGCTTCTGCTGCCTCTGGCCATGCCGGCCTATGTGCTGGCCTACGCGTGGACCGACGCGCTGCAGTTCTCCAGCCCGTTGCAGGGTGCCTTGCGTGAGTGGCTCGGCCGGCGCGGCGCACTGTGGCCCGATGTGCGCAACGCCTGGAGCGCCGCGGCGCTGTTCGTGCTGTGCCTGTATCCCTACGTCTATCTGCTCGCCCGTGCCGCGCTCGGCGAGCGCGCCGTGCAGATGATGGAGGCTGCGCGGCTGCTGGGCGCGCCGCTGCGCCGCCGCGTCTGGGCGGTGGCGCTGCCGATGGCGCGCCCGGCCCTGGCCGCCGGCACGGCGCTGGCGCTGATGGAGGTGCTGGCCGACTACGGCGTCGGCGCGTACTTCGGCCTGGCCACCTTCAGCACCGGCATCTACAAGGCCTGGCTGGTGATGAACGACCGCGTCGCGGCGCTGCAGCTGGCTTCGGCGCTGCTGCTGGGCGTGGCCGTGCTGCTGCTGGTGGAGCGCCGTGCGCAGCAGCGGCTGCGCTTTTCGGGCACGCGCGCCGGCGCGCAGCATGCCGGCGACGCGCGGCCCTTGCGGCTGGCCGGCTGGGCGGCGTGGGCCGCGCTGGCGCTGTGCGTGCTGCCGGTGCTGCTGGGGTTCGTCCTGCCGGTGGCGTGGCTGCTGTGGCTGGTCTGGCAAGAGGCGCAGGCTGCCGAGTTCGGCCTGCCGTTGGCGCGCTTTGCGCAGTGGGGCTGGGCGAGTTTCAAGCTGGCTGCGCTGGCTGCGTTGCTGGCCACCGCGCTGGCCCTGGCGCTGGCCTTCGTGCTGCGGCGCGGGCGCGGCGCGCTGCTGCGGGCCGGCGCGCGCGTGCTGGCACTGGGCTATGCGATGCCCGGCGTGGTGGTGGGCATCGGCGTGCTGGCGCCGCTGGCCTGGGTGCAGCAGCAGTGGCCGCAGTCGGGCCTGGTGGTGCTGGCCACGGGCACCGTGTTCGGCGTGCTGTATGCGTACCTGGTGCGTTTCTGCGCCGTGGCGCTGCAGTCGGTCGAGGCCGGCTACAGCCGCATCCCGCGCAGCGTGGACGACACCGCGCTGTTGCTGGGCAGCGGGGCCGTGCGGGTGTTCGGCCGCCTGCACCTGCCGCTGTTGAAGCGCTCGGTGCTGGCGGCGCTGCTGCTGGTGTTTGTCGATGTGATGAAAGAACTGCCGGCCACCCTGCTGCTGCGGCCCTTCGGCAGCGACACGCTGGCGGTGGTGGCCTACAACTTCGCGCGCGACGAACGCCTGGCCGAAGCCGCGCTGCCCTCGCTGGCCATCGTCGCTGTCGGGCTCATCCCGGTGCTGCTGCTCAGCCGCGCGATGCGGGCGCCCGATGGCTGACGGGGCACTGCGCCGGACCACCCATGCGGCTTGCGTCAGACTGCCCCCGCGCACCGGTGTGTTGACGCCGGCTTGACCGCGGTCAACGAGGGCTGTTCCACCCGGCACGATGCTGGGCATGGGCAGGGCGACACGCAGGCGCCGCAGGCAGCACCGGGATGGCATTCGCAGGGCAAGGCGCAGCGCGCGCATCGGTTCGGATCGGCGCGATCGTGATGGCCGCATGCATGCTCGTGGCCTGTGGCGGATCGGGCGGCGGCCCCGCCATCAGCCGCTTCGTGGCCGAGCCGCCGGCGGTGCAGGAGGGAGCGACGGTCTGGCTCACCGCGCACTTCGAGGGCGGCACCGCGACGATCGAGCCCGGCGTGGGCGCGGTGATGAGCGGCGTGCCGGTCGGCGCCACGGTTGCCGACGACACGACCTACACGCTCACCGTCCGCGCCGACGACGGCCAGGTCGCCCGGACCACCGCGGCAGTGACGGTGATCTACGACGTGTCCTGGGCGTTTCGGGGCGAGGCGCCGGGCTGGC
This sequence comes from Rubrivivax sp., assembly GCA_016788525.1. GTDB lineage: Bacteria > Pseudomonadota > Gammaproteobacteria > Burkholderiales > Burkholderiaceae_C > Rubrivivax. Next base: position 896 of record JAEUPD010000070.1, on the reverse strand, counting down.
GGCTCGAAGGTGCCGAGGTCGACGGCGGCACGCTGTTGCTGAAGACCCACCTGTCGGCAGAGTTCGGCCCCGGGCTGCCCATGCAAGGCTGCTCGGGCGCTCGTGCCGAGGTGTCCTTCGGCGACCGCAAGCTGGCCGCGGGGCGGTACCAGACGGTCGACTTCGAGTTCGCCGGCGTCGCCCGCTCGGGGCGCACTTCGGCCTATCCGCAGCTGTGGGTGCGGCACCGCGGGGCGCGCGTGGCGGTCGAGCCGCTCGCCCCCGGCCTGCCGCCGGCGCACCTGCGCATCGAGTGGCCGGCCGCCGGGCTACCGCGGCTGCATGTCGACGGCGGCTATCGGCGGGACCTCGTGGCGGTGGCCAACGCGCAGGCCGACGCCCTGGGCGCATCCAACGCAGACTGCCCGTTCCCGGGCGACCCCGGCGGCGACAGCCAGCTTCGGATCGACTCGATCACGGTGCGCGGCCGCTGAGGGCGCGGCCGCTTCGCCACGGCGTCGCGTGCGCTGGTCGGCTGCGCTGGGCTGTGGCCCCCCCGGCGGGAATCGAACCCACATCTGGCGCTTAGGAGGCGCCCGTTCTATCCATTGAACTACGGCGGGATGCCCGCTGCGCGGGCATGGCTCGCGCTAAGGCTCTCGGGGCGTGGCTAGGGCGGCGACGCCGGCAGCGATTTTCTCACGCCGGTCTCGGCCGGCGGCTCCTGCAGCCGCCAGGTCCAGATGAGGTCCAGCGAGTTCTCCAGGCCGCTCTGCGCGCGCAGCGTGAAGCGCTGCGCCGCGCGGTAGATGAGCTGCCAGGTGCCGGTGGTGGCGTTGACGCCGCGCTCGTAGCCCAGGTACCAGCGGCGCGACAGCTGCTTGCCCAGCGACACCACCGTCTCGCGCACCTCGCCG
>JAEUPD010000064.1 GCA_016788525.1 Rubrivivax sp. | reverse complement strand
GGACAACGCCGAGTGGATCATCGTCGACTGCGGCGCGGCGGTCGCGCACATCATGCAGCCGGCCATCCGCGACTACTACCACCTCGAGGAGATCTGGGGGGCCAAGCCGGTGAGGCTCAAGGGCGCCGCCGATGGCCGCGCGGCACCGCCGCGCAAGCCCAGCGGGGCGGCGCAGGACCCGGGCCACGGCAGCGGCACCCGGCCGGCAACCGGGGACGCTGCGGCGGCCAGGGCAGGTGCCCGGAAATCCGGCGCGGCCGGCCCGGCGTTGAAGAGGGCCGCCTCGGGCGCAGCGGCAGCCAAGCCGGCCCCGGCGAAGAAGGCGCCGGCACGGAAAGCGCCCGCGTCGAAGGCCGCCAGGAAGAAGGCCCCCGCGAAGAAGCCGGTGGGGGCGCGCGCGTCTGGAGGTGCCGGCGCACCCAGGTCGGGCGGCCCGCGGGCCGCGGTGGCCGGCAAGCTGACGCCCGCGGCGCGCACCGGGCGCCCCGCCGCCGCAAAGAAGCCTGCCCCGCGCAAGGGCGCGACGCGTTCGCGTTGAGTGCGGCGCCGGCGCGCGCCGTGCGGACCGCGTTGCCCAGACCATGAAGCTGCTGGTGCTGGCCATCGGCCACCGCCAGCCGGCCTGGGCCGATGCGGCGTGGTCCGAATTCGCCAGGCGATTTCCGGCCGAACTGAAGCTCGAATTGCATGCGATCAAGGCCGAGCCGCGCCAGGGCGGGCGGACGCCGGCGCAGTGCATGGCCGCTGAAGGGCAGCGCATCGAGGCGGCGCTCGCCGCCTGCGCCCGGCAAGGCCGCGCGCCAAGGCGCATCGTGCTCGACGAGCGGGGCACGCGCCTGGCCACGCCGCAGCTGGCTGCGCGGCTGCAGGCCTGGCGCGAGGAGGGCCGCGACGCTGCGCTGCTGATCGGCGGGCCGGATGGTCTGGACGCCGCGCTCGTGCAGCGCGCCGACGAGAGCCTGCGCTTGTCGGACCTGACCTTGCCGCATGCGCTGGCGCGCGTGGTGCTGGCCGAGGCCTTGTACCGCGCGCACACGCTGCTCGAAGGTCACCCCTACCACCGCGAATAGCAGCGGCTCCCAGCGCCGCAGGCGCCGGCGCTACGGCCTGCGTTGCGCCTGGTCGGACAGCTGCGCCTTCACCACCTCCGTGCGGCGCCGCCACGGGTGCTGCTCGGGGAGCGTGCCGGCCAGCTGCTGCGCGGCGTAGGCCAGGGTGCGCTGGGCGTTTTCGAGGTCGCCGCCGGCACGGTAGGCCTCGGTCAGCACGAGCGCGGCCTGCCCGCTGCGGAACGACGGCGGGGTCTTCATCTCGTCGATGTCGGACTGGTGCATCGAGCGCGCCTTCTGCAGCGCCTGCAGCGCGGCGCTGAGCGCGCGGTCGGCCTGCCGGGCGGCGAGCAGCGACTCGGCACGCAGCCGCATCACGGTGGCGGCCAGCCGCGGCGCCAGGTCGGTGGCCGAGGCCAGCAGCCGGTCGGCCTCGCGCTGCACGTCGGTGTGCCGGCCCTGCAGCAATGCCAGCTCGAGCTGCACGGCACGGCAGTACTGCTCGGCCCCGAGCCAGCTGGCCGGCGCGGCGGTGCGCTCGCGCTCACGAGGTGACGCGCCCTCCCCGGCGGTGGGCGCCGGCGGCCGCCGGGCGCCTTGGACCGGTGAGTCGCCCGTGGGGGCTTCCGGTGCGGCTGCCTTCAACCAGCGTTGCGCGGCCTCGACATCGCGCTCGCGCAGCGAGGCCAGCGCCATCAGGCAGAGCGCCCGCTGGCGCATCGGCGCGTCGCCGCGCGCGTCGGCCAGCGCGATGGCGCTTTCCAGGCGGGCCCGTGCCTCGGCCATCCGATGCAGTTCGACGCGCGGCTCGGCGGCCGCGAAGAACATCAGGGCCGGCGGCGCGGTCTCGGGCTCGACCTCGGCAGGCATCGGGCCGCCGGCGAGCGCGGCCAGGTTGGCGTCGGCCAGCTTGATGGCGCGCTCTGCGTCGCCGGCCGCCAGGCTCACTTCGCCCCATTCCTCGCGCAACTGCAGCCCCACCGTCGTGCGCTCCTGCCGCAACGCCTCGGTGTGCTTGAGTGCCCACTCGAACCACAGCTGCGACTCATGGAAGCGGCCCAGCGCCGCGGCCTGCTGGCCCATCGGCCTGGACAGCCGCAGCGCCAGCGGCTCGGGCTTCTCGCTGGTGCCGTCCCACAGCTTCCAGGCCTGGAGCGTCGCCAGGTAGGCGTCGAGGCTGCGGCCGGCGTGGCGGTCCAGGTCGGCCAGCCGCGCCAGGCACAGCACGCGGGTCAGCGCCCGCACGCCGGTGTTCTCGGCGACGCGGCGCAGCCGCTGCTCGGCCTCGCCGGCCTTGTCGCCCTGGCGGGCCTGGGCCCAGGCCTCGTCGCAGGCGGCTTCCTGCTGCTCGACGGTCGAAGCCAGCCCCGGCATGGCCTCGGCGAGCAGGTTGCGCCCTTCGGCGAAGGCGCCGCGCTCGGCGTGGTGGCGGCCCAGCACCGCCAGGGCCGCGGCCAGGCCGGCGGGTTGCTGCTTCAGGCTCGCACGCGCCACCACCTCGGCCTGGGCCAGCAGCGAGGGCCAGTCGTGCTCCGCCCCCTCCGGCTGTGCACCGGGCTCGACGCTGGAGCGCAGCATCTCCTGCAACCACTGCCCCACGGCCTCGGCGCTGTGGTGCGCGGCCAGGGCCTGCGAGCGTTCTTTCGTCCAGGTCCAGGCCAGCCACGTGAGGCCGCCCAGCGCGGTGCTCAGCACGACGGCCAGCACGCCCACCGCCGAGGCCCACGCCGGATGACGGCGGGCCAGGCAGCCGACCTGGTAGAGCAGGCCGCCATCGCGCGCCGCCACGGGCTTGGCCTCGCCCGCGTGCTGCAGGTCGTTGAGCAACTCCGCAGCGCTGCTGTAGCGCGCGTCGGCGGCGGTGGCGGTGGCCTTGCCGACGATGGCGTCGAGGTCGCAGGCCAGCGCGCGCCGCAGCTTGGAGGTGCCCACCACGTCGCTGGGCCGGGGCCAGCGCGAAATGCCGGCAGCCTGGGCGGCGGCGCCTGCGGCCATGGCCGCGGGCCTTGAGTGCCAAGGCGAGACACCGCTGAGCACCTCGAACAGCACCAGGCCGAGCGCGTGCACGTCGCCGGCCAGGCTGCCTGGCGCCGTGCCGGCGGCCAGCTCCGGCGCGGCATAGGCGCGCGGCGGCGGCGATGCCGTGGCCGCAGCGGCCGGCACGGCGGGCGTGCCGAGCACCCGCAGCAAGTCGGACAACCCGAAGTTGAGCCAGCGCACCTGACCGCCTGGCAGCACCAGGATCTGCGCCGGGTGGATCTGCCCGTGCAGCACGAGCCGGCGATGGGCGAAGGCGGCAGCCTCCAGCACGCGCACGACGAGCTGATGGCGTTCGTGCAACTCGGTCGCCCGGTCGCGCACCCAGTGATTCAGGGCCTGACCCTCGGCCAGCTCAGCGGCCATCCAGGGCGTGCCATCGTCGGCGACCCCGACCTCGACGAAGCGCGCGATGTGCGGATGGACCAGCGACTGCGGCCCCGCAGCGGCGTGGCGCATCCAGGCGAGCAGCTCGGGCCGAGGCCGCCACTGGTGCGGCACGAGCAGCGCGAGCTCACGGCCTGGCGGTGCGTCGTCGGCGCGGCGCACGCGCCACTGCTGCACACGCGCATCGGTGGTGGTCATCGGCCCCAGCAAGGCCCAGGGGCCCAGTTGCATGCCAGTGGCGAGCGCTGGTGCTTCCTGGCAGGGCGCCGCCGCGTCGCCGTCGGTGGATGTCGCGGCCTCTGCGAGGGGTTCGGCGATGGATTCGGCAAGCGGCTCGACAAGCGGCTCGACAAGCGGCTCGGCAGGTGAAGCGTGGTCCCGTTCTTCAGAGGGTTCGCCGGCCGGCGGGGGTGCGGCGGCGGTCAGGCCGAACGGCTCGTCGGTGGCTGGTTCGACGGGCCGCTCGGCGACGGGCTCGCCAGCCGGCTCGGCAGCCGGTGCCGCCGGCCGCTCGGGCACGGCAGCGGCGGGCAACGCACCGATGCCCGGCCGGTCCGGGTTGGCTGCGGCGCTCGTACTCGTGCCCATCGGCGCAGCGTCGGGCGGCTGAACCGGCGTGGCATCGGGGCTGTCCGGTGCGGCTGGCGGAACATCGGGGTTCTCAGGGCCTGCCTGCGTCGCCATCAGCGCCCCCACGGCCTGCGCCACGTCGAAGCCGGCGTCGTCGGCGCGCTCGAACAGCTTGCTCAGCAGCGACACCAGCCACGGATCGTCTTCGGCCAGCTCGCGCAGCCAGCCCATGCGCAACCGCGCAGGCAGGTCGCGACCGGTGTCGAACAGCGCCAGCAGGCGCACCCTGTCCTCTTCACCCAGGGCATGCGGTCCGTCGCCTGCAGCGTCAGCCGTGACCTCTTCGGAGCCGGCGGGCGCCTGCGCCGGTTCGCCGGCGCCGGGCGGCGGATTGGCCGGTGTGGTTCGGTCATCGTTGCCGGTGCTTCCGCCGCCAGGGGTGCCGCCAGGGGCGCCGCCGCGGTCTCGCCCCTTGCCGCGGCGTGCCTTGCGGCCGCGGCGCGACTTCCGGCCCGCGGCGTCGCCGGAGGCTGCGGCAGCTTCGTCGGGGGCTCGGCCCGCGGCGCCATCCGCGCCTGCCGTGGCGGCAGGCGCGCTGGCCGGGGTGTGGCCTGGCGCGGTGCCCGGCAATGCCTCAGGCGCCGCCTCAGGACCGGGTGGCTTTTCTCCCATCCGGGCACTCTAACCCGCGGGTCTTGCAGCGGCGCCCGGCCAGAGTAGCGGCAGCGGGTGCGGCGCGCAGCTTTCCGCGCTCAGCGGCGGCGATCTGCGGGGGCAGGCCCGGCGGCGATGACAGGCGTTGCCGCCCCGGTCGCGGCAGCGGCCGTGCCGGAAGGCGAAGCGGCGGCGGCGACGGCTTCGCCTTCGACCCACACGCCAGCGAGATTCAAGTCGCGATCGAACACCGCGCAGTCGGCATGCATCCCCACGGCGAGGCGGCCGCGGTCGGTGAGGCCGAGGTACTCGCAGGCCACCGTGGACAGCCTCCGGGAAGCCTCGGCCAGGCCGAGGCCCAGCTGCACCAGGTTGCGCAACGCCTGGTCCAGCGTCAGCGTGCTGCCGGCCAGCGTGCCGTCGGCCAGCCGCACGGCGCCAAGGCACTTGTGGACACGCTGTGCGTGCGGTCCATGGCCGAGGTGGTACTCGCCGTCGGGCATGCCGGCCGCCGCGGTGGCATCGCTGACGCAGTACAGGCCGGGAATGGCGCGCAGCGCCACCCGCGCCGCCCCTGGGTGCACGGTGACGAGGTCGGCGATCAGCTCGGCATGCCGCGCGTGCGCCAGCGCCGCGCCCACCATGCCGGGCTGGCGCTGGTGCAGGCCGCTCATCGCGTTGAAGACGTGCGTGAAGCCGGCCGCGCCCGCCTCGAGCGCGGCGAGGCCTTCCTCGTAGCTGCCGTTGCTGTGGCCGATCTGCACGCGAAAGCCGGCGTCGCGCAGCGCGCCGATCAGCGGCAAGTGGCCTTCGACCTCGGGCGCGAGGGTGATGACGCGGATCGGCGCGGCCGCATGCAGCGCCAGCACCTCGTGCAGCGTGGCCCTGCGGGCGAAGGCCGGCTGCGCGCCCAGGCGCTGCGGGTTGAGGTACGGCCCTTCCAGGTGGATGCCGAGCCAGCGCGCCGCGCCGCGCGCGCGCGTGGCGCCCTCGCGCACCAGCGGCCCCAGCGCGGCCAGCGCCGCGCGCACCTCGTCGATCGGAGCGGTCAGCGTGGTGGCCAGCATCGCGGTGGTGCCGTGCGCGGCGTGGCAACGCGCCACCGCCTGGGCGGCCTCGGCGCCGTCCATCACGTCGTGGCCGCCGCCGCCATGCACGTGCAGGTCGACGAAGCCTGGCAGCACGATCGGTCTGCTGCCCTCGCGCACGCTTCGTTCGTCGGTCACCAGTTCCCCGCGCAACGACGAGATGCGCCCGCCATCGAACGCCAGCGCGCCGGCGACGAAGCCCGCCGGCGTGAGGATGTGGCCCTCGATGCGATGCGCCATCGGCAGGATGCGGCCGGTCGTGCTGCCGACGAGGTGCGTGCCGGCCTGCGCGCTACGGCGCCACCGAGACGTGGTGCGCCAGCACCAGCCAGCGCTCGCCCATGCGTTCCAGGACGAGGGTGAAGTTCTGCACCACGTCGGCGAGCTGCGCCGCACCGCCGCCCACCGGCACCTTGAAGCGGTACTGGCCTGCCAGCACGGTGATTGCCCCGCTCACGCGCGTGCTCTGGGCCAGCAGCGCCGCGGTGGGGTTGGGGCGGCCGGCGCACCCTTGTGCGAGATAGCGCTGCAGGCCTTCGCGCGTGGTCACGGGCTGCCGCGTGTTGGAGGTCGCGAAGGTGAACAGCGGTGCATAGGCGCCGACGAAGGCTGCTTCGTTGCAGCCGTTGAAGGCCTCGATCAGGCGCGCGTGCGCCTGGGCCGCGGTGCCGGCGCCGGCTGCCGTGGACGGGCTGCCCGCGCCACCGCCCGCAGGCACGCTCTCACAGCCGGCCAGCACCAACACCAGCCCCAGGCACAGAGCGAGGGCCGCCGCCGCGCGGCGCGTCGCCGGCGGCGCGCTGCGCGCCGGGGCGAGGGGGGCAGGCGAGGGTGTCTTCATCGGCAGGCGGGGTGGAAGTCGCGGCGGCCCGCGGGAGCGCGATGATGCCCTTTCGCGCGGGGCCCACCACGCGCGTGCCGAGGCCGGCCGCGGGCCGCAGTTGTGACGATTCGTGATCTGCGGCCCCCGCTGCCCGCAACTGCGTCACGCTGCCCCCTCGAGCCTGGCGCTGCCGCCGCGCCCGCCCCGTGGGGCGACCGTATGCTGGTCATGGTCTTTGTCCGCACGCTTTCACCGCCTCGCCACGAGGCTGCCCCACCATGACCCGAACCCCCGGCGCCGCGATTGCCACGGCCACTTCACTCTCCGACGCTGCAGGCGATGGCGGCGCGCCGCGCGCCCCGCAGGGCAGCGGCCGCGTCTGGCCCACCGACGCCGGCGGGTTCACCACCTCGCGCATGCAAGCCATCGGGCACAGCTTCGACCGCCACCCGCTGATGCAGCTGCCGGCGCTGGCCGGGCTGGCCAAGCGGCTGTACCCGACAAAGCAGTGCCGCTTCATCAAGCCCGGTGCGACGCAGACCTCCGAGTTCGACCACGACAGCGCCGACAGCGCCGGGCGCAGCATCGACGAGGTGTTCGCGCGCATCGAGGAGCCCGGCTCGTGGATCGCGCTGTACAACGTGGAGACCGATCCGCTGTACCGCGGTTTTCTCGACGAGGTGGCCGCCTCGGTGCGCGAGCTGGTGGAACGCGAGGAGCCCGGCATGTACCAGGTCGGCGGCTTCATCTTCGTCTCGGCGCCCCCTTCGGTGACGCCGTTCCACATCGACCGCGAGAACAACTTCTGGCTGCAGGTGCGCGGGCAGAAGGTGATGAGCGTGTTCGACCACCACGACACCGAACTGGTGCCCGCCGCCGACCGCGAGCGCTTCGTGCTCTACGGCAACAACGTCGGCCTGCGCCAGCCCGACCACCTGAAGCGGGCGCGCGACTTCCGCGTCGGCCCGGGCGACGGCGTGTACTTTCCCAGCACCTCGCCGCACATGACGCGCTGCGAGCCCGGCTGGGCGCGGCCGGGCGACGGCATTTCCATCAGCATCGGCGTGGTCTTCTACACCTCGGTCACCAAACGACACGCCTACGTGCATGCGTGCAACGAGGCGCTGCGCCGCCGCGGCCTGCAGCCGCGCCCGCCGGGCCAGGCGGCCTGGCTCGACCGCCTGAAGGCGCCGCTGGGTCGGGTGCTGGTGGACTTCGGCCGCCGCCGCGGCTACAAGCCCACGCCCAGCTTCCTCTGAAGCGCCGCGGCCCCGGCGTCGCGAGCGCGATCGCACTGCGCCCGGGCCGAGGGGTGCCCGGGTCGGTGCGTGCGGCTGCCCGGCCGCCCGGCGGGCCGCGGCGCCCACAATGCCGCCATGACCGGCCGCAGCCACGACTTCGTCTACCTGGCCTCGCAGAGCCCGCGCCGCCGGCAGCTGCTGGAGCAAGCCGGCGTCGCCCACCGGCTGCTGTTGCCGGCCGGGCCAGAGGCTGCGCAGGCGCTGGAGGCGCTGGAAGCGCATCGCGCCGGCGAGCTGCCTGCAGCCTACGTGCAGCGCGTGACGCGCCTGAAGCTGGCTGCGGCACGGCGCCGCCTGGCCGCCGCGGGGGTGCCTGCGGCGCCCGTGCTGTGCGCCGACACCACCGTGGCGCTGGGGCGCGCGATTCTCGGCAAGCCCGCCGATGCGGGCGAGGCGCTGGCCGCACTGCGGCGCCTGTCGGGCCGCACGCACCGCGTGCTCACCGCGGTGGCGGTGCACGACGGCCGGCGCGTGCGCGAGGCGCTGTCGGTCTCGCACGTGCGCTTCGCGCCGCTGGCCGACGAGGTGCTGCGGGCCTATGTCGACAGCGGCGAGCCGTTCGGCAAGGCCGGGGCCTACGCCATCCAGGGCGCGCTGGCCGGGCACATCGCCCACATCGATGGCAGCCACTCGGGCGTCATGGGCTTGCCGCTGTACGAGACCGTGCAGCTGCTGCGTGCCGCCGGCGTGCGCACCGCGCTCACCGGAGAATCTCTCGCGCCGGCGCGTGGTGGTGTCACGGGGCAGGGCAGAGCGCCGGTGGGCGGGCGCAAGCGGGCGCGACCCCCTCGGTAGACTCGCCCGCATGGCCAGCCAGGACATCCTCATCAACTGGGCCCCGCAGGAAACGCGCGTGGCCATCGTCGAGAACGGCGCCGTGCAGGAGCTGCACATCGAGCGCACGCTCGAACGCGGACAGGTGGGCAACGTCTACCTCGGCAAGGTGGTGCGGGTGCTGCCGGGCATGCAGAGCGCCTTCGTCGACGTGGGGCTGGAACGCGCGGCCTTCCTGCACGTGGCCGACCTGCTGCCGGCCTCGCCGGTGGCGCGGTCGACGGTGGCGGCCTCGGCGGGCGCGACAGCCGGAGCGTCAGCCGGCGCGGGTGGTGCTCCGGGTGCGGGCGCAGGCGGAACGGCCAACGGTGGCTCGGGGCACGGCAACGGCCAGGGTCACGGCAACGGAAACGGAAACGGCGCACGCGCCGATGCCCCGCCGCTGCCCATCGAGCGCCAGGTCTTCGAGGGCCAGACGCTTACCGTGCAGGTCATCAAGGACGCCATCGGCACCAAGGGCGCGCGGCTGTCGACGCAGGTGTCGATCGCCGGCCGCATGCTCGTGTACCTGCCGCACGACAACCACATCGGCATCAGCCAGAAGATCGGCTCGCAGGAGCTGCGCGAGCAGCTGCGCAGCCGCGTGACCACGCTGGCGCAGGCCGGGTTGCAGCCCGGCGCGCCCACCGGCGGCTTCATCCTGCGCACGAACGCCGAGGAGGCGTCCGATGCCGAACTCGCCGACGACATCGCCTACCTGCGCAAGACCTGGGCGGCCATCCGCGAGCGTGCGCAGAGCCGGCCGCCCGGCTCGCTGCTGCACGAGGACCTGAGCCTGGCCGAGCGCGTGCTGCGCGACCTCACGAACGACGCCACGCAGACGATCCGCATCGACAGCAAGATGCAGTTCGATGCGCTGCGCGCCTTCGGCGAGGTCTACATGCCGCGCGCCGCCGGCAAGCTCGAGCACTACAAGGGCGAGCGGCCGATCTTCGACCTCTTCGGCATCGAGGAGGAGATCGCGCGCGCGCTCGGCCGGCGCGTCGAGCTCAAGAGCGGCGGCTACCTCATCATCGACCAGACCGAGGCGCTGACGACCGTCGACGTCAACACCGGTGGCTTCGTCGGCGCGCGCAACTTCGAGGACACGATCTTCAAGACCAACCTCGAGGCGGCCGGCGGCATTGCGCGGCAGCTCAGGTTGCGCAACCTCGGCGGCATCATCATCGCCGACTTCATCGACATGACGCGCGAGGACCACCAGCAGGCCGTGCTGGCGGAACTCAAGAAGCAGCTGGCGCGCGACCGCACGCGCACCACGGTGAGCGGCTTCACGCAGCTGGGCCTGGTGGAGATGACGCGCAAGCGCACGCGCGAGAGCCTGGCGCACATGCTGTGCGAACCCTGCCCCACCTGCCAGGGCC
>JAEUPD010000263.1 GCA_016788525.1 Rubrivivax sp. | reverse complement strand
GAGCGCAAGGCTCCTGGCCGCGCGCGTACTCGCGCGCCTCCACATCTGACTCGCGCCCATTGTTTGAGCGCAGCGAGCGAAGCGAGCGGAGCGAGTTCGGGCGCGGGCCAGGAGCCTGAGCACCGCAGGGGAGTCGGCCGCGCAGCGGCCGACCGCCGGCTCTGCGCGCCGCCGCCGTGCCGCCCGCTGCCTTGCCGCCCGCCACCTTGCCGCCCGCTGCCTTGCCGCCCCAACCTCGCATCCGCCGACACAGCCATGGCGCGCCCCTCACCCACCCAGCCGCACCAGCGGCCGCCCATGCTCTTCACGAGGAATGCCGAACAGCGCGCCACCCACACCTTCGCCATACACCGAAGAACTGTCGCGCAGCCCCAGCCACGCCTTCATGCTGCGCGCCGCGCGCCGCCCCGCCCCCATCGCCTGGATGACGGTCGCCGCCCCGGTGACGATGTCGCCACCAGCCCAGACACCGGCAATCGACGTACGCAGCTCGTCGTCAGCAGCGATGTACCCGCGCTTGTCGAGCTTCAGCCCGCTCGTTTGCCCGAGGATCGGATTGGCATTGGTGCCGATGGCAAACACCACCGAGTCGCAGGCGAACTCGAACTCGCTGCCCGGCACGGTGACAGGCTTGCGGCGCCCGGATGAATCGGGCTCGCCGAGCTCCATCCTCACGCATCGCAACGCGCGCACGCCGCCGGCGCCATCGGGCAGGATCTCCACGGGGCTCGTGAGCCAGTGGAACTGCACTCCTTCCTGCTCGGCATGGTGCACCTCCTCCACCCGCGCCGGCGCCTCGGCGCGCGAACGGCGATAGATGCAGTGCACGTTCTCCGCGCCCAGCCGCAGCGACACGCGCAGCGCGTCCATCGCCGTGTTGCCGGCACCGATGACGGCGACGTTCTTCCCCGGCTGCAGCGGCGTGTCGAAGTTCGGGAAGTCGCGCGCGCGCATCAGGTTGCAGCGCGTCAGCAACTCGTTGGCCGAGAGCACGCCGGCCAGCGACTCGCCCGGGATGCCCATGAAGCTCGGGTAGCCTGCGCCAGTGCCGATGAAGACCGCGGCGAAGCCCATCTCGGTGAGCATCTGCTCGATCGTGAACAGCCGCCCGACCAGCGTGTTGCACTCGAAGCGAACGCCCAGCGCTTCCAGCTTGCGGATCTCGGCGTCGACGACGTCGTTGGGCAGGCGGAAATCCGGGATGCCGTACTTCAAAACGCCACCGGGCTGGTGGAAGGCCTCGTAGACCACCACCTCGCAGCCGGCCTTGGCCATGTCGGCCGCGCAGGCCATGCCGGCCGGGCCGGCGCCGACGATGCCGACCCTCAGTCCTGCCGGCTCGATGTACGGCACATTGGCCCAGCCCTCCTTGATGGCCGTGTCGCCGACAAAGCGCTCCAGCCGTCCGATGGCCACCGGTTCCAGCGTGTTCGGCGGCTGGCCCACCGTGCACACGCCCTCGCACTGGTTTTCCTGCGGGCACACACGCCCGCACACCGAAGGCAACAGGTTGGTGTCGGTGATGATGTCGTAGGCGCCGTGCAGGTGCTTCTCGCTGATCTTCCTGATGAAGCCCGGGATGTCGATGCCCACCGGGCAGCCTCGCACGCAGGGTTCGTCGGCGCACTGCAGGCAGCGTTCGGCCTCCACCAGCGCCTGCTCGAGGCCGTAGCCGAGCGACACCTCGTCGAAATTGCGCGCGCGCACCTTGGGGTCCTGCTCGGGCGCGGGCGTGCGCTCCTGCGGGATGGTGCGGATGGTCTTCTTCTTCGCGGGCTTGGCCGATGACAGGGCGGCGCGGGACATGAGGGTGCTCCGGTGCGCGTTCAGCGTGGGCCGTCGATGAGAGGGGCAGGACTTCGGCGCGCCGGCCTTCAAACGTCGGCGGCCGGTCGGTCGTCCAGCGGCGCGGGCGCCACGGCGCCGGTGACGGCGGCCGCATCGCCGCCCGAGGCGTGCTGCGCGCGCGCCACGCGCTCGGCCTCGTCGCGCATGCGGCAGCTCTCCTCGAAGCGCGCCAGCGCCTCGCCCTCGGCGCGCTTGAAGCGCACCAGCCGTGCGGTGAGATCGTCGAAGTCGACGAGGTGGCCGTCGAAGTCAGGCCCGTCGACGCAGGCGAACTTCATCTGCTCGCCGATCTTCACGCGGCAGCCGCCGCACATGCCGGTGCCGTCGACCATCACCGGGTTCAGGCTGACGACGGTGGCGATGCCGCGCGGGCGCGTCAGCTCGGCGCAGCCCTTCATCATCACCGGCGGGCCGATGGCGACCACCTCGTCGACGTCGGCGTGCCTGGCCAGCACCTGCGCCAGGCCTTCGGTGACGCGGCCCTTCACACCGGCGGAACCGTCGTCGGTGCAGACGACGAACTCGTCGCACACCGCGGCGAACTTGTCGTGCCAGAACATCAGGTCGCGGTTGCGGAAGCCGACGACGCCGATCACCGCTGCGCCGGCCTCCTTGTGCGCGCGCGCCTGCGGGTACACCGGCGCCACGCCCAGGCCGCCGCCCACGCACACGACTTTCCTGGGATGGCCGCTCTTCGATTCGATGCGGCTGGGGATGCCCATCGGCCCCACCACCGCGTACAGCGTGCTGCCGACCTGGCAGTCGCGCTGCATCGCCTTGGTGGTCTTGCCCACCGCCTGGATGACCAGCGTCACCGTGCCGCGTTCGCGGTCGAAGTCGGCAATCGTCAGCGGGATGCGCTCGCCATGTTCGTCGGGCATCACGATCACGAACTGGCCGGCGCGCGCCGCACGCGCCATCTGCGGATGCTCGAACTCAAGCAGGTAGGTGACTTCGGAAAAGTCCTGCCGCGCGACGATGCGATGGGTCGCCGGGGACGGTGGCAGCGCATGGGTGTGGTTCATCGGGCTGCGCCGTCACCGCACGCTGATGCAACGGCTGGTATCGCAAGGTACGCCGATCAGGTTCGCACCGCTTGACCTGCCTCAAGCCAGTGCCCTGCCGCTAGACGCGTTGCGCCGGCGTGTGAGCGCAGCGCGCCCGGGGCGCTTGCGCGTCCACGGGTTTTCCACGGCGCGGCAGGTGGGCGGCGGGCGGTCCCGCCCCGCGAGCGGCCGCTAAAGTCCGCGCCGTGCTCGCCGTCACCGACCTCGAAGCGCGCCGCGGCCGGCGCGCGCTGTTCACCGGCCTTCGTTTCGAGGCCGAGGCCGGCCGCCTGGTGCGCGTCACCGGCCCCAACGGCGCGGGCAAGACGACGCTGCTGCGCATGCTGGTGGGCCTGGCCACGCCCACAGCCGGCGAGGTGCGCTGGCGCGGTGAACCCATCGTCGCACGGCGCGAGGGCTTTCACCGCGAGCTGCTGTGGTGCGGGCACGCGGCATCGCTGAAGGATGACCTGACGGCCACCGAGAACCTGCGGGCGATGTCGATGCTCGCCGGCGACGCGCTCGAAGTGAAAGCGGCGCGCGCGGCACTGGCCGAAGCGGGTCTCGCAGGGCGCGAGCACCTGCCGGCGCGCGTGCTGTCGGCCGGGCAGCGGCGGCGCGTGCTGCTGGCGCGGCTGCCGCTGGCTGCCGGCCGAGCGCTGTGGGTGCTGGACGAGCCGTTCAACGCGCTGGATGTCGCCGCCACGCAATGGCTGTCGGACCTGCTGCGCGCCCACCTCGCACGCAGCGGCGTGGTCGTGCTCACCAGCCACCAGGCGGTGCCGATCGACCAGCACGCCGGCGCACGCGAGCCGCTGGCGGTGACGCTGTGAACGACCCCTCCGCCGCCGCCCCTGCGCCGGCCGCGCGAGACCGGGCGGCGCCTGAACGGGCCGCCGCGCAAGACCGGGCGGCGAGTGCGCCGCCCGCGCCTGTGCAAGGGGGCGCGCTGCCGGTCGCCGGCACCTTGGCCATCCTGGTAGCGCTGTTCAGGCGCGACCTGCTGCTCGCACAGCGCCGCAAGGCCGACACGCTGGGCGCGGCGATCTTCTTCGTCATCGTCACGAGCCTCTTTCCACTGGGCGTGGGCCCCGAGCCGCAGCTGCTGGTGCGCATGGGCCCAGGCATCGTGTGGGTGGCGGCGCTGCTGGCCAGCATGCTCTCGATGCCGCGCCTGTTTGCCGACGATGCGCACGACGGCACGCTGGAGCAGCTGCTGCTTTCGGCCACGCCGCTGCCGCTGCTGGTGCTTTCCAAGGTGGCCGCGCACTGGCTGCTCAGCGGTTTGATGCTCGTCATCGTGGCACCGCTGCTGGCCGTGCAATATGGCCTGCCTGCGGTGCAGATCGGCATGTTGGTGGTCTCGCTGCTCATCGGCACCCCGATCCTGAGCCTCATCGGCGCCATCGGCGCGGCGCTCACCGTGGGTGTGCGCGGAGCGGCCGTACTCCTGGCGTTGCTGGTGTTGCCGCTGGTGACACCGGTGCTGATCTTCGGCGCCGGGGCCGTGGAGGCGGTGGGCGCGGGGCTGGATGCCACCGCTCACCTCTCGTTGCTCGGGGCGATGCTGGCGCTGGCATTGTTCGGTGCCCCCTGGGCCGCGGCCACGGCGTTGCGCATCAGCCTCGACTGAACGAGGGCTTTCGGCGAAAGATAATCAGCCCACACGACGACGATGACGACACGGGCCTGGCACGCACTGCGCGCCGCCGGGCCCGAGCTGCCACGCCCCATGCCCCGCATCACCTGGTCCCACTTCGCCGCCCCGCAGCGCTTTTTCTGGCTGGCGGGCAAGCTGGTGCCGTGGTTCGCCGTGGCGGCGGCCGTGCTCGCCGCATGGGGGCTTGCCATCGGCCTGCTGGTGGCGCCCACCGACCGCCAGCAAGGCGACAGCTACCGCATCATCTTCATCCACGTGCCCACCGCCTGGACGGCGATGGTGCTGTACGTGGCGATGGCCTTCTGGGCCGCGGTGGGGCTGGTGTTCAACGCCCGGCTGGCGTTCATGCTGGCGCAGGCCATCGCACCCACCGGCGCAATGATGGCGTTCCTCGCGCTGTGGACCGGCGCCGTGTGGGGCAAGCCCACCTGGGGCACCTGGTGGGTGTGGGACGCGAGGCTCACTTCCACGCTGATCCTGCTGTTCCTGTACATCGGCTACATGTCGCTGCGCGCGGCCATCGAGGACGAGCGCCGCGCCGACCGCGCCAGCGCCGTGCTGGCCATGGTCGGCGTGGTCAACGTGCCGATCATCTACTTCTCGGTGAAGTGGTGGAACACGCTGCACCAGGGCGCCTCGGTGAGCATCAACAAGGCGCCGACGATGGCCGCCATCATGCTGCAAGGCATGCTGATCATGGCGCTGGCGGCGTGGGCCTACTGCTTTGCCGTGGTCTTGGCGCGCGTGCGCCACGTCATCCTCGAGCGCGAGAGCGGCGCCGCGTGGACCCGCGCCCACCTCGGCCCGACGGCGCTCGCTCAGCACGCCACGCCATGAGGCCCGGCGCCGCGGCCATGGCAAGAATGACGAGAGCACGATGAACCTGTACTGGAAGAGCGTGGACGACTTTCTCGCGATGGGCGGCTACGGGCTCTATGTGTGGGGCTCGTTCGGCGTCGTCGCGCTGGGCATCGCGCTCGAACTGCTGGCCTTGCGCCAGCGCCGCAAGGCCTTGATGTCGCTGGTTCCGGAGGGCGACGAACGATGAAACCCCGCACCAAACGCACGCTGGCCATCGTCGGCGGCCTGGCCACGCTGGCCGTGGCCACCGGCCTCGTGCTCAACGCATTCCGCAGCAACCTGGTGTTCTTCTTCAGCCCCACGCAGGTGGCGCAGCAGGAGGCCCCGAAGGACCGCGCCTTCCGCATCGGCGGGCTGGTGGAAAAGGGCAGCATCAAGCGCGACGCCAACGGGCTCACCGTCACCTTCGTCGTCACCGACACCGCCAAGACCGTGCCCGTCACCTACACCGGCATGCTGCCCGACCTGTTCCAGGAGGGCAAAGGCGTGGTCGCGCAAGGCAAGCTGCGCGGTGACGGCGTGTTCGTCGCCGAGCAGGTGCTGGCCAAGCACGACGAGAACTACATGCCGCCCGAAGCCGCCGACGCGCTGGAGATGGCCAAGAAGGGGCAGATGAAGTCGCTGAACAAGCAGTTGCCCGGGCAGCCGCCCACGCCGGGAGCGCCCAAGTGATCCCGGAGCTCGGCCACTTCGCGCTGATCCTGGCGCTGGTCGTCGCGCTGCTGGCCCAGAGCGCACTGCCGCTCGTGGGCTCGTTCCGCGGCCAGGCCAGCTGGGTGGCACTGGCGCGCCCGGCGGCGCTGGTGCAGTTCACGCTGCTGGTCATCGCCTACGCCTGCCTCACCCACGCGTTTGTCAACAACGACTTCTCGGTGCTGCTGGCCGCGCAGCACTCCAACAGCGCGCTGCCGCTGGCCTATCGCTACGCCGCAGTGTGGGGCAACCACGAAGGCTCGATCTTGCTGTGGGCGCTGATCCTCGGCGGCTGGACGGTGGCGGTGGCCCTGTTCTCGCGCCAGCTGCCCGAGGTGATGGTGGCACGCGTCATCGGCGTGATGGGCCTGGTGAGCGTGGGCTTCCTGCTGTTCACCCTGTTCACCTCGAACCCGTTCGAGCGCCTGCTGCCGCCGGCGGCCGATGGCCGCGACCTGAACCCGCTGCTGCAGGACCCGGGCATGGTGTTCCACCCGCCGTTGCTCTACATGGGCTATGTCGGCTTCTCGGTGGCGTTCGCGTTCTCGATCGCCGCGCTCATCTCGGGCCGGCTCGATTCGACCTGGGCGCGCTGGTCGCGGCCATGGACCACGGTGGCCTGGGTGTTCCTCACGCTGGGCATCGCGCTGGGCAGCGCGTGGGCGTACTACGAACTGGGCTGGGGCGGGTGGTGGTTCTGGGACCCGGTGGAAAACGCCTCGTTCATGCCGTGGCTGGCGGGCACGGCGCTCATCCACTCGCTGGCCGTGACCGAGAAGCGCGGCGGCTTCAAGATGTGGACGGTGCTGCTGGCGATCCTCGCCTTCTCGCTCAGCCTGATGGGCACCTTCCTCGTGCGCTCCGGCGTGCTGTCCTCCGTGCACGCGTTCGCCACCGACCCCGCGCGAGGCATCTTCATCCTCAGCTTCCTGTTCGTCGTCATCGGCGGCTCGCTGGCGCTGTTCGCGTGGCGCGGGCCGAAGGTCGGCGTGGGCGGCATGTTCGAGCCGGTGTCGCGCGAGGGCCTGCTGCTGGCCAACAACGTGCTCTTGATGGTGGCCACCGCGGCGGTGATGCTGGGCACGCTGTACCCGCTGGCGCTGGATGCGCTGAACCTGGGCAAGATCTCGGTCGGGCCGGCGTACTTCGAAGCCGTGTTCGTGCCGCTGATGGTGCCGGCGATGTTCCTGATGGGCGTGGGCCCCATCGCGAAGTGGAAGAAGGCCTCGCTGCCCGAGCTGGCGGTGCGGCTGCGCTGGGCGCTGGCCGCCAGCTTCGTCGCCGCGATGGCCGCGCCCTTCGTCGCCGGCAAGTGGACGCCGATGATCGGCTTTTCGCTCTTCCTGGCGTTCTGGATCATGGCCACGACGCTGTTCACGCTCTATCAGCGCGTGCAGGGCCAGCCGCGCGCCGTGTGGGGCCAGCGCCTGGCCACGCAGACCGGCAGCTGGTACGGCATGCTGCTGGCGCACTTCGGCGTGGGCGTGTTCATTGTCGGCGTCACGCTGGTGGGCGGCTACCAAACCGAGCAGGACCTGCGCATGGAGATCGGCAGCACCGCGCAGGCCGGCGGCTACGACTTCAAGCTCGTCGGCCTGCGCAACGTGCAGGGCCCCAACTACACGGCCGTGCGCGCCACGTTCGAAGTGAGCCAGGGCGGCAGGCTCGTCGACGTGCTGCGCCCGGAGAAGCGCAGCTACACCGTCAGCCGCATGCCGATGACCGAAGTGGCGCTGGACCGCGGCTTCACGCGCGACCTGTACGTCTCCATGGGTGAACCGCTCGAAGACGGCAAGGCCTGGAGCGTGCGCCTGTACGTCAAGCCCTTCGTCAACTGGATCTGGGGCGGCACGGTGCTGATGGCGCTGGGCGGCCTGCTTGCGGTGGCCGACCGACGCTATCGCCTCGCCGGGCGGCGGTCCGCGGGCGAAGCCGCTGACGTGCCCCAGGGCACGGCCGCGGCCTGAAGGCTGCACGCCGCCGCTCCCTACAGCCACGCCCTCGCCCGCCCCATCCACCCACCACCGCCGGCGCCCGCCCCGACGCCCCGGGTGACTCCGACTCCATGAAGCGTTACCTCATCCCGCTGGCCCTCTTCGTCGTGCTGGCGGGCTTCCTCTTCGTCGGCCTCGGCCTGAACCCGCGCGAGGTGCCCTCGCCGCTGGTCAACAAGCCGGCGCCGGCCTTCGTGCTGCCGCGGCTGGACAACCCCTCGGTGCAGGTAGCCGCCGAGCAGCTCAGGGGCCAGGTCTGGGTGCTCAACGTGTTCGCCAGCTGGTGCACGCCGTGCCTCACCGAGCACCCGCTGGTCACGCAACTGGCGCGTGAGCCGGGCATCAGGCTGATCGGGCTGAACTACAAGGACAAGACCGAGGACGCCAAGACCTGGCTCGCCCGCCACGGCAACCCCTATGCCACCGTGATCGTCGACCGCGACGGGCGCGTGGGCATCGACTACGGCGTCTACGGCGTGCCCGAGACCTTCGTCATCGACAAGGAGGGCGTCATCCGCTTCAAGCAGATCGGCCCCATCACACCCGAGGCGCTGCGCGACAAGATCGTGCCCCTGGTGAGGAAGCTGCAATGAGCGAGCAGAGTCCGATGAACGCGCGCGCCCTTCGCCCCCTGCTGGCCGGCCTGGCGATCTGCGCCTGCCTCGCGGCGAACGCGGTCTTCGCGCAGGCCCAGCCGCCGGCACCACCGGCGCCCGCCCCTGCCGGTGCCACCGGACCGCAGGCGCGCCCGCTGGCGCTGGACCCTGCGCTCGAGGAGCGTGTGCTGAAGATCGCCGCCGAGTTGCGCTGCCTGGTGTGCCAGAACGAGACCATCGCCGCCTCGCATGCCGACCTGGCGGTGGACCTGCGCAACCAGGTGCGCGAGCAGCTGCGTGCCGGCAAGAGCGACGCCGAGATCCGCGCCTACATGGTGGCGCGCTACGGCGACTTCGTGCTCTACACGCCGCCCGTCAAGCCCACCACGTGGCTGCTGTGGCTAGGGCCTTTCGTGCTGCTGGCCGCGATGGCCTGGGTGCTGTGGCGCACGCTGTCGCGCCGCCGCGCGCTGGCCGCGACAGCGCCGCTTTCCGAAGCCGAGCAGCAGCGCGCCCGCGAGCTGCTGGACGCGGCCCCCGCCACCGGCGGCGGCGCAGCGAAGAAGTAACGACAAGAGTGCCATGACCGTGTTCTGGATCGTCGCCGCGGCGCTCGTCGCGGCCGTGCTGGTGGTGCTGCTGCGCCCGCTGCTCGCGCCGGCGCGGGTGCTCACCGACAACACCGCCGAGACCAACCTGCGCGTGCTGCGCGCCCAGCTCGCCGAGCTGGACGGCGAGCTCGCCGCGGGCCGCCTCGAGGCCGAGCAGCACGCCGCCGCGCGCGCCGAGATCGAGCGCCGCGTCATCGAGGAAAGCGGCGGCGGCGTCTCGGCGCGCGCGGTCGGCGTGGCCTCCGCCGGCCGCGGCGGCATGGTCGCGCTGGCCGTGGTGCTGCCGGTGGCCGCGCTGGGGCTGTACCTGCACCTGGGCAACCGCGAAGCCATGGACCCCGCTGCGGCCGCCGCCGCGCAGGCCCAGGACGGGCACGCCGCGCTGCAGGACATGGAGACCGCCGTCGCGCGCCTGGCGCAGAAGATGAAGGACAAGCCCGACAACGCCGAGGGCTGGGCGCTGCTGGGCCGCTCGTACGCGCAGCTGGGCCGCTTCGAGGAGTCGCGCGATGCCTACAGGAAGGCGCTGGAACTCGGCCGGGAAGACGCGCAGCTGCTGTCGGACTACGTCGACGCGATGGCCATGGCGCAGGGCCGCCAGTTCTCACCCGAAACCGACCGGCTGCTGGCGCGCGCGCTGGCGCTCGACCCCAACCACCTGAAGTCGTTGGCGCTGGCCGGGACCGCGGCCATGGTGCGTGGCGACTACGCCGCGGCCGTGAAGCACTGGACCCGCGCGCGCGAGAACGCGCCCCCGGGCAGCGAGCTGGAGCAGGGCCTGGCCGGCGGCATCGCCGAGGCGCAGGCCAAGGCCGGGGGTGCAGGAGGCGGCGCCCAGGCTGTGCCGCCGCCGGCACCCCGCGCTGCGGCATCGGCGGGGGCACGGGCGGGGTCGCCAGGAGCCGCGGCGGCCGCCTCGGGGCCCGCAGCAGGCGGCGTGCTGCGCGTCTCGGTGGCCTTGTCACCCGCGCTGGCCGCCAAGGTGCAGCCGGGCGACACGCTCTTCGTCTTTGCACGCGCGGCCGAGGGGCCGCGCATGCCGCTGGCCATCGCGCGGCTCAGCGCCGGTTCACTGCCCGCGCAGGTCCAGCTCGACGACTCGATGGCGATGACGCCGCAGATGCGGCTGTCCAGCTTCCCGAGCGTGGTGGTCGCCGCGCGCATCTCCAGGAAGGGCAACGCGACGCCCGAGCCGGGTGACCTCGAAGGCGAGAGCGCGCCGCTGGCGCCCGCTGGTGCGGCGGCGATCACGATCGATCGCGTGCGCCCCTGAGCGCCGCCTGCGCACCCCGCGGCGACTCGGTCGTCGGCGTAAGGAACCCGGCCCCGCGCCGCGGCGCGCCCGGGAGCGGGTTCCGGTTCCGGCCGCCCAAGGCCTTGGCCGGCTCAGCGATCGCGGTTCAGCGATCGCGGTCCAGCAAGCGGTAGCTCGCCACGCCACCCACGCCCACGGCCAGCAACACCAGCAGCGGTGCCAGCGCGTGCACGAGGTGGAGGATGTCGGCCACCCAGCTGCCGTGGTCGTGGCCGGGGTGCGCCGCGGCCACCCCGGCCGACAACGCCGCGGCAACAGCGAACAAGCCTCGTTGCGTGAACTCGCGCAAGATCATGGCCATCTCCTCGCTCGACAGGGCACCACGGCCCGCACGCCATGCAAGGCGTGGCTACCGTCCTGCGGCGCATGATGCGCAGCGCACCGTGTTGCCGAATTGACCTGTGGCAAGCAACGTCGCCTGCCGCGCACCTAACCTGCGCGCCACCCGCCAGAGGAGACGCCGGTCATGACCACGACGACCAGACCGTTCCCGGTTCCGGTGCGCACCGTCGGCCCGGGTTCACAGCCGGCAGAAGATGACGCGCTGGACGTGCTGCCGATGCCGCGGCTGATGAGCACGTTCGAGATGCCGCACGTGCCCGAGCGCGTGCCCTTGGCCGTGATGCTCGAGTCGGCCGCGGCGTTGCAGGCCGTGCATGAACGGCTGGCCGACGTCGACCCGGCCACCGGGGCGACCCACACCGCCCGCCTGGCGCTGGACGCCCTCGGCCCCGCAGCGCTGATCGTCACCAACGAGGTGCTGGGCGAGGGCGAGGTCTCCATGCGCCTGGCCGCCGTGCCCGGCCAGCGCGCGGTGCACATCCAGGAAAGCGTCTTCGCGGGTCTGTGGCGTTGTGGTGAGTTCGATGACGAAGGCCGCCTCGTGAGCTACTGGCTCGAAGCCGGGGCGGTGCCCGCGGCGGTGTGGCACGCCGCCGCGGCGCAATCGGCCGGCAGTCACGCCGACGCGGCCGCAGCGGGTGAAGCGCCCGCGGCGATCGCCGACCCGGTGCCGATGCCCGAAGGCACGATGAACGCCCCGGCACTGCTGGCCGAACTGCGAGCACGCCTGGCCGTGCACCACGCGGGTGGCCGCGGCGGGCAACTCAACCTCAGCCTGCTGCCACTGAGCCCTGCCGACAAGGAGGTGCTGGCACGGGCGCTGCCGGCAGGCCCGGTGGCCATCATCTCGCGCGGGTTCGGCAACTGCCACATCGGTTCCACCGCCGTGCCGGGCGTGTGGCGGCAGCAGTTCTTCAACAGCGTGAACACGCTCATCCTCGACCTGGTGGAGGTCACCACGTTGCCCGAGGTGGTGGCCGCCTCGGCCGAAGACCTGCACGACAGCCGCCAACGCCTGGGCGAACTGGTGCAATGGATGCGCGAGACGGCCATTGCGGAAAGCGGCGAACACAACGCACCGGCAGCCGGGCCCGCGTCGCCACCGGCCTCGGCCAAGACGGTCGCATAGGCCGCGCAGACCACCCACGCCCATGCCGCCCATCGAACAGCGCGCCCTGCCCGGCACCACCGCCGCGGACGCCGAGCCGCGCCACCAGGGTTTCGGCCACGCGTTGCAGATCGGCCCCACGACGCGGCTGGAATGCAAGATCTGCTGGACCGTCTACGACCCCGCCGAAGGCGACCCCGTGTGGCAGGTGCCGCCCGGCACCGCCTTCACCGAACTGCCGCCGCACTGGACCTGCCCGCATTGCAGTGCCACGCGTGACCAGTTCATGGTGCTGCTCGACGCGAACTGATGGAGTGGCCGCCCAGGCCCCGCCGGGCCGACCGACATCCAGCGCGTCATCGTCGCGGGGCCCTGCCGCGTTGCGCCAAGGGAACCTGGGCGCGCGCCCGAGCTTGATGTTCGTCAGCCCCCCGGCGGCGGCACATGCCCAAGATGCGGCCCGTGGGTTTCGAGGTCCGATCGCGGGCCTGCCCTCAATCAATGGTCTTCGAAGGAGAAAGACGTGAAAGCTGCGTTGATCGCCCCGCTTGCTGCCTGCGTCGCGCTGGCCCTGGGCGCCGCCACCTCCAGCCCCGCATACGCCAACGAGGCACTGGCCAAGGACAAGTGCGGCAAGTGCCACGAGATGGAGAAGAAGAAGAAGGGCCCGCCCTACAAGGAGACGGCGGCCAAGTTTCGCGGCAAGGCCGATGCCGAGGCCACGATGTTCAAGCTCGCCACCGACCCCAAGGGCGATCACCCCGAGTTCACCGCCTCGCCTGACGACACCAAGGCAGTGATCAAGTGGATCCTCACGCTCAAGTAGCGAACAGCGGCCGCTGAGCGCGCGCCGCCCGGCGGGGCGGCGGCGCCTGCGCGTCTCGGTGAAGGGGCAGGAAGCGAAGAAGCCGGCAAGCGCCGGCTTCCTTGTCTTCTTCCCGCCGCCGGCCCCCTACTCCGCCGGCTCCTCGTGCGCCACGCCCTTGTGGCAGTCGATGCAGGTCTTCTTCTCGGCGAAGCGGTTCTGGTGGTCCTTGCGCGGCCCGCCCTTCTGCAGCGCCAGCGCCTCGGGGGTGAAGACGTGGCAGGTGCGGCAATTGGCCGAGTCGTTCTCGCGGAACTCGGCCCACACGTGCTCGGCCATGCGCTTGCGCTCCTTCTTGAACAGCGCCTCGGTGCCGATCACGCCACGCGATTCGGCGATGGCGTCCTTCACGCCCGCCTTGGTCTTGTACCAGAGCTTGCCCGGGTAGGCGTGCGGGATGTGGCAGTCGCTGCACGAGGCACCCACGCCGTAGCGGTTGGCGCCATGTGTGCTCTTCTTGTGTTCAGCGGCGACCCACTGCATCGAATGGCAGGCGGTGCCGCAGAACTGATTGGTGCCGGTGGCGTGCACCATGACCTGCGTGCCCACGGTGCCCACGAGGCCCACGATCAGGCCCATCAGCAGCAGGGTAAACACCGACCAGCGCGCGCTCGGCGACATCAGGGCGCGCCACATTCGGCGGATGAGCCCGGGCTTGTTGGAGGCAGTGGCCATGACTTCTCCTGGGTCGTTGGCGGTGGGCTTCGGCCGCAGAAGGGCAACACCATCGCGGCACGCGGCGCAATCTAGCCCCCGCCCCGCGGCCCTGGCTTGACAGCCATCAAGCGCGACGAGGTCGCGTGCTTCCTACACTGCCGCACGCCTTCAGGCCGACGAGCCCCGCAGGCGCCACCCGGAGCAGGCAGACGCCTCCAATGCCATGGGCCCGCTGGCCATCACCTTGCTCATGCTGGCCGGCTTCGCGGCCTTCGCGGTTCTCGCGTGGCGCAAGCTCGTCTTGCTGGCCCACCTGCAACCCGAGGTGCGCTGGGACCACCCCGGCGAGCGGCTGAAGTCGGTGCTCGTCAACGGCTTGCTGCAGCGGCGCATGATCCGCCGCGAGCCGGCTGCCGGCGTCATGCATGCGGTCATCTTCCTGGGCTTCATGGCACTGCTGCTGCGCAAGCTGCAGCTCATCGGCATCGGCTACCACGAGCCCTTCACGTTCCCCGGTTGGGCTGGCGGCGCGTTCGCATCGCTGAAGGACGCGGCGGAACTCGCCGTGCTGGCCGCGCTGGCCTACGCCTTCTTCCGCCGCTACGTGCTGCGCCCCCGCCGCCTGGAACACAACCGCGAGGCTCTCCTGGTGCTGGTGCTGATCACGGTGATCATGCTCACCGATCTGGCCTTCGACGGCTTTCGCTTCACGCTGCTGGCCGGCCGCGATGCCGGCGTCGCCCACGAGCGGGACTTCGCATTCGCCGGTCAGGCCGTGGCGGCGTGGCTAGCCGGCTGGTCGGCGCCGGCGCTGCAGGCGGGCTACCACGCCGCCTACTGGCTGCAACTGATCACCGTCTTCGCCTTCCTCGTCATCCTGCCCACCGGCGAGCACTTCCACATCGTCACGGCCCTGCCGGCGCTGTTCCTGCGCCGCGGCCGACCGGCACACACCGTGCCCTCGGTCGACCTCGACAAGATGATGGCCGACGACGCCGACCCCGCCACGCTGCGCGTGGGGGCACGCACCGCGCGCGACCTGAGCTGGAAGGACGGGCTGGACGTCTTCACGTGCACCGAGTGCGGCCGCTGCAAGGACGCCTGCCCCACCTTCCTCACCGGCAAGCCGCTGGCCATGAAGTGGGTGAACGACAGCCTGAAGAAGCACCTGCTTGAGCAGCGCGATGCGCTTGTCGCACGGTTGCCCGCCCGGGGCGACGCGCCCGACGCGCTGCCCGCGCTGGTGGGCACGGTCGTCAGCGAAGACGCGTTGTGGGCCTGCACCACCTGCGGCTACTGCGAGGCGGCCTGCCCGATCGAGCTGGAGCACCTGCCGCGCCTGTTCAAGCTGCGCCAGCACCGCGTGATGATGGAAGGCGAGTTCCCGCACGAGCTCAAGCCGGTGTTCGAAGCCTGGGAGTCGCAGAGCAACCCCTGGGGCCTGCCGCAGCAGCAGCGCGCCGACTGGGCGGCGGGCCTGGACGTGCCGCGCTGGACCGAGGCCGGCCAGGCGGCCGACTTCGACGTGCTGTTCTACGCCGGCTCGGCCGCCAGCTACGACCCGCGCGGCCAGAAGATCGCGCGCGCCTTCGTGCAGGTCTTGCGGGCCACCGGCACACGCTTCGCGATCCTGGGCGAGGCCGAGACCTCCACCGGCGAGTGCGCGCGCCGCGCCGGCAACGAGATGCTGTTCCAGCAGCTGGCCGCTGCGCTCGTCGAGACGCTCAACGGGCTGAAGGTCACGCGCATCGTCACCTGCGACCCCCACGCCTACAACACGCTGGCCAACGAATACCCGGCCTTCGGTGGGCATTGGCAGGTGGAGCACCATGCGCAGTTCATCGCGCGTGCGCTCGGCGAAGGCCGGCTGCAACCGGCGCGCCAGGCCCTGCGCGTGCTGTTCCACGATCCCTGCTACCTCGGCCGACACAACGGCGAGTACGCCGCACCGCGCCGCGTGGTCGCCGCGCTGGCCGCCGATGCGCCGCTGGAGTTCGAGCTGGCGGGCCCGAAGGCCATGTGCTGCGGCGCCGGAGGCGCGCGCATGTGGCTCGAAGAGACCATCGGCCAGCGCATCAATGTGTTGCGCACGGAACAGGCGCTGGCGCGGCAGCCATCGGTGATCGCCACCGCCTGCCCCTACTGCGCGGTGATGATCGGCGATGGCCTGAAGGCGCTGGGCCGCGAGGGCGACGTGAAGCAGCTGGACATCGCCGAGCTGGTGGCTGCGGCACTGCCGCCCGCCGGCGCATCGCCGGCCGCGGCGCTGCCTGCCGGCCCCGGCGAGCCGACCCACGAGGCCGCCCATGCCTGATCTGCTGCTCGCCTACTCCACCACCGACGGCCACACGCGCCACATCTGTGAACGCATCGCCGAGGTCGCGCGGGCCCAGGGCTGCGCGGCGCGGGTGATGCCGCTGGCGCAGTGCCGTGCCGAGGACGTGGCGGCCGCGGCCCGGTTCGTCATCGGCGCCAGCATCCGCTACGGCAAGCATCAACCCGAGGTGGCGCAGTTCGTGAATGCGCACCAGGCGCTCATCGACGCGCGGCCCAACGCCTTCTTCTCGGTGAACGTGGTGGCCCGCAAGCCCGGCAAGGACCGGCCGGACGGCAACCCCTACCTTCAGAAGTGGTTGCGCACCGTGCGCTGGAAGCCACAGCGGCTGGAGGTCTTCGCCGGCCGCATCGACTTCCCGGCCCTGCGCTGGGGCGACCGCACGATGATCCGCTTCATCATGTGGATGACCCGCGGCCCCACCGACCCGACGGCCGTGGTCGAGTTCACCGACTGGCGGCGCGTGGAGGCCTTCGCACGCGAACTGGCCGGCCGCGGGGCCCTGGCGCGGGCGGCCTGAGCGGGCCGGGTGTTCAGCCGGGCGGCAAGGCGGTGGCCGCCAGCTTCTTCGCGCGCTCGATCGCCGCGCTCAACTCGGCATGTTGGCGCGTGCCCGACTGCATCGACGCGAGCAGCTTTTCCCAATGGACGGCCGCGAGCCTGAAGTCGCGGCGCTCGTAGGCAGCGCTGCCAGCCATCTCCAGCGCCTTGGGATGCAAGGCGTTGAGTTGCAGCGCCTGGTCGATCAGCTCGGTGGGACGCCCGGCCAGCGAGCCGCCCTGCGCCATGCCCAGCGCGTCGGCCCACTCGCACCATGCGGCCGGGTCGGCGGCAACGCGGCGCGAGACCTTGATGGCCTGCTCGATGGCCGCCGCGCCGTCGACGTACCGCTCGGCTTTCAGCTCGGCGAAGGCCAGCAGCATCCACGCGCGGCCATCGCGCGGGTGGCGCTGAGCAATGTCGCGCAATGCCGAGCGCGTGGCCTCGGCACCGGCCTGGCCTGATTCGGCCAGGCGCCGCTCGGCCGCGATCAGCGCGGCGATCGGGTCATCGCCCGCGGCCGCACCGCCCTGTGGCCAGCGCACTGCGCCGGCCACCGCGGCGGCCAGCACGGCCGCGATGCACGCCGCCCCCAGCCACCCCAGCGGCGTGGCGCGCTCGGCCGCCACGGCTGCGCGCTGCAGCGTCAACGCACCAGCGTCACCCACGTCGACGCCGCCAAACGTCAGCGGCTGGCTGCGGGGGCGGCGGCGCCCGCGCCGCGCATCGCCGTGCGCCTTGCGGCCATCGCGTCGTCCAGCAGCTTGATGCCTTCCTGCGACGCCGCCATTGACTTGGCCAGCGAGTCGGTGGTGCCATCGGGGTTGTGGAACCAGTGCCCGTTGGACGCCGTCCACCACTCCCAGTGCTGGTGCGCCACGGTGTGCTTGTCGCGCACCAGCGCGAGCACGGCTTCTTCGACGCCCAGGCCCTTGGCTTCTTCGAACTTGTCGACCATGCGCGTGAGCCAGTACTCGGCCTTGCGCGTCTTGCCCTGGATACGCGCCTGCAGCGACTCGATCGAGTACCTGGCCTGCTGCTCGCTCCAGGTGTCGTGGCAGGTCAGGCAGGTCTGCTTGATGTAGTTCTTGGGCGAGGTCTGCCAGTGCAGCGTGTACTGCTTCTTGGTCTTCGGGTCGATGACCTTGGGCATGTGGCAATCATGGCATTCGACGCCGGCCTTCTGATGCTTGCTGCCGTAGTAGTTCTCGGTGTCCGGGTGCTGGCTCTTGATGAGGCCGGCGCCGGTGATGGCATGGCGGAAGTCGCGGAACTTGATCTTCGTGTAGTGCTCGAGCGTGCCCTCGACGTTCTTGAACGGGAAGTGATTGGTGCGCCGGTCGGCCATGCCGATCGGCTGGCCGGTCGTCGGGTCGAAGCCGGGGTTGCAGTTGTATTCGACGTGGCACTGGCCGCATTGCAGCTTGGTGTCGTAGCGCGACAACGTGGCGATCTTGCGCACGTGCCCGCGCGTGCCGAGGTCGACCACGCTGATCTTGGCGGCACGCCGGTCCTGGTGGAACAGCGTGTCGGCTTCGGGCCTCGTCAGCGCATCGATCAGGCCGTCACGGATGACGCGCGGCTTGGCCGAGTGCGGGTCGTGGCAGAAGAAGCAGTTCATGGCGTGGTTCACGTCCTTGACGAGTTCCACCACCTTGGAGGTGCGGCTCCACTTCGCCGTGGGCACCGGGTCACCCATGTAGGCCCAGTCGAGGATCAGGTCGGCGCTCTTGCAGCTCCAGCACACCGGGTTGGCCGCCGCGGCGGTGCCGGGCTTGAACACCTTCTGGTCGGTGTTGTCGGGGTACTTGTCCTCGATGACATCCCACACCTTGTACGGGCCGACCTTGGTGAGGTACTCCCACCCTTCCTTGGGCTGGAAGCGACCGCCGAAGCCACGGTCCACGACGAACTGGTCGAGCACCATGTGCATGTGGCTGCGCGCCTCGGCGTGCTCACGCGTGAAGCCGTGCGGCGCCATCAGCTTGTCCCACGACGGGTTGGGCGAGGGGCCGGTGGCCAGCGACTTCTCCTTGCGCGCCGTCTTGTGCCAGTTCATCGTGAACTGGCTCTCGAACTGCGGCTTGTGGCAGCTGCCGCAGGCCGCCGGTGACATGTCGGTGGTCGGCCGCGTCTTCTCGTTGGCGCTGTGCTCGGCCAGCTTGCCGTGGCACGAGCCGCAGCCCACGGTGGTGTGCTTGCCGTCGTCGCGAAACTTCCTCACCGGCTCGTGGCACTTGAAGCAGGCCGTCGCCTCGTTGGCCACGGCGCGCATGCCGGCAGCAGTGGGCGCCGGTGCGGTGGTGGTCAGCATCGGGGGCGGCTTGGCCGCGGGCTTGCCGGCTTCCTTGGCCGGCTGGGCCAGCGCGTGGCTCGGCACCGCAGCGGCCCAAGCCAGCGTCAGTGCACACAGGGCGCCCGTCCCGCGGGCCACAAATGCTCTCAGCATGTCCATCGCTCCTGATGCCTTCTCACACTCTCTCCATGAGCAAGGCTAGCGGGCCACGGCCGCTTCGCACAACCGGGCCGCGCGTGTTGGCGGCGCCGAACCCGCTTCGGATTGATCTGCGTCAATCGGCCGGGGCTCGCGCCCTCGGTGCTGTAACGGGTGTGGTGACAGCTAGCTCCATGCGCGCGCTTCTGCCGTTAGCCCCGGCGGCGCCCATGGCCCTTGATCGAACGCAAGACAGCCGGGCGGCGCGAGCCTAGATTGATGCATGGAGCACCGGCCACATGTCGGCACGCAACCCAGCTTCGATGAACCTCTCGGGCATCCTCGTCACCGCCGAAGCCGCGCAGATTGACGCCGTGCGCGCCGCGCTGGCGCAGCTGCCGGGCGTCACGGTCGACCGTTTCGACCGCGGCACCGGCCGCCTCGTGGTCATCCAGGAGGCCGCTGACGTGCAGGCGGAGATGGCGGGCTTCCTGCGCATCCGCGCACTGCCGCATGTACTGGCCACAGACCTCGTCGTCCACCACTTCGAACCGCCCGGACAAGGCGACCCCGGCCCCGCGCCGACCGCCGCCGCACCACCGGACGCCCCCATGCATCCACGGAGAACGCCACCATGACCAGCCTCAGCCGACGCGAGCTGCTGAAGTCCAGCATCGCCACCACCACCGCCGCTGCCGCCGGGTTTGCCGTGAGCGAGGCCGCGCGCGCGCAGGCCGCGGCGGCCGAAGCCGGCTGGAAGTGGGACAAGGGCGTGTGCCGCATGTGCGGCACCGGGTGCGGCATCCAGGTGGCCACCTCGGGCGGCCGCGTCGTCGCCACCAAGGGCGACCCCGACGCACCGGTGAACCGCGGCCTGAACTGCATCAAGGGTTACTTCAACGGCAAGATGATGTACGGCGCCGACCGCCTGACGCAGCCGCTGATGCGCATGAAGGACGGCAAGTTCGACAAGGCAGGCCCCTTCGTCGCCGTGAGCTGGCAGCAGGCGATGGACGAGATGGAGCGTCAGTTCCGCAAACACTACGCCGCCAAGGGGCCCGCCGGCGTGGCCATCATCGGCTCGGGGCAGTACACGATTCCCGAGGGCTACACCGCCGCAAAGCTCATGAAGGCGGGTTTCCGCTCCAACAACCTCGACCCCAACGCGCGCCACTGCATGGCCAGCGCGGTGGTCGGCTTCATGCAGGTGTTCGGCATCGACGAGCCGGCCAACGTCTACGACGACATCGAGCTCGCCGACACCTTCGTGCTGTGCGGCGCCAACCCGGCCGAGGCCCACCCCGTGCTGTGGAGCCGCATCACCGATCGCAAGCTCGCGCACAAGCCCACGCGCATCTTCAACATCACCACGTACGCCAACATGACCAGCGACATCGCCGATGTCGACCTGGTCATCAAGCCCAGCAGCGATCTGGCGGTCATGAACTATCTGGCGCGCGAGATCGTCGCGCGCGGCGCGGCGAACATGGAGTTCGTCAACAAGCACTGCGTGTTCTGCGCCGGCGCGGTGGACATCGGCTACGGCATGCGGCCCACCACCCGCTTCGCGCTCGATGCCGAGAAGGACACCGTCGCCAAGGAGATGGTGACCACGCTGGACAGGTACGAGGCCATCGGCCAGCGCCGGCAGCCGGGCCAGCGCGTCGAGCAGAAGGACCGCACCGCCGCCGGCCGACACTGGCTCATCAACTTCGACGAGTACAAGAAGGGCATCGAGCCGTACACGCTGGAGTTCGTCGCCGAACTGGCCAAGGGCGATGTCGACGAATCGCTCGACAGCTTCAAGGCCAAGCTGAAGCAACTGGCCGATGCTTACTGCGATCGCGCGCGCAACATCCTCACTTGCTGGACGATGGGCGTGAACCAGCACCAGCGCGGCGTATGGGTCAACACGCAGATCTACGCGCTGCACCTGCTGCTGGGCAAGCACGGCATCCCGGGCAACGGCGCGTTCTCGCTTACCGGGCAGCCCAGCGCCTGCGGCACCGCGCGCGAGGTGGGCACCTTCGCGCACCGGCTGCCGGCCGACATGGTGGTGGACAACCCCGCGCACCGCGCGCGCGCCGAGAAGATCTGGAGCCTGCCCGCGAAGACGCTGAACCCCAAGGTCGGCAGCGACCACGTGGCCATCCTGCGCGGGCTGGAAGACGGCGACATCGGCTTCCTGTGGGTGCAGGTGACCAACCCCTTCCAGAGCAGCCCCAACATCAACCACTGGTCCAAGGCGGCACGCGAGAAGGACAACTTCATCGTGGTCGCCGACATCTACCCCACCATCTCGGGCAAGGTGGCTGATCTCATCCTGCCGGCGGCCTACATGCTGGAGAAGTGGGGCCTGTACGGCAACGCCGAGCGCCGCACGCAGGCCTGGCGCCAGCAGGTCGACCCGCCCGGCGAGGCACGCACCGACGTGTGGATGATGCTCGAGTTCGCCAAGCGCTTCCGTCTGAAGGAGGTGTGGGGCGGGAAGGCGCTGCCGGGCCTGAAGGCCGACGGCTTTGCCGACGGCCAGCTGCCCGACGTGCTGGCCGACGCGCAGAAGATGGGCTACAGCCCGGAAGCGACGCTGTACGACGTGCTCTTCGCGCGGCCCGAGAACAAGAAGGTGGCCTGGCCCGACCCGGTGGCGCGCGGCGCCGGCAACAGCACCGTGAAGGCGCTGGGCGAGTCATGGTTCGTCGAGAAGGCGCTGTTCGAGGAGTACCGGCAGTTCACCGTGAACTACCAGCACGACCTCGCGCCTTTCGACATCTACTACGCCGACAACAACCGCGGCCTGCGCTGGCCCGTGGTGCAGACGGCCGACGGCCGCTGGCAGGAAACAAGGTGGCGCTTCAGCGAGGGCCACGACCCGTACGTCAAGAAGGGTGAGGGCTTCAGCTTCTACGGCCCGGCGTTCAAGGCGCTGGCGAGCGGCAACGTCGACGCGGTGACGAGCCCGCAGCCCACGCCGCTGCCCGGCAAGGCCAAGATCTTCTTCCGGCCCTACGCTGCGCCGGTGGAGCAGCCCGACGCCAACTACGACCTCTGGCTCACCACCGGCCGCATCCTCGAGCACTGGCACACCGGCTCGATGACGCGCCGCGTGGCCGAGCTGCACCGCGCGCAGCCCGGCGCCGTGATGTACATGCACGCCGAAGATGCCAGGAAGCGCGGCCTGAAGCGCAACGACCTGGCGTGGGTGGAGTCGCGCCGCGGCAAGGTGAAGGTGGTGGTCGACACCAACGGCCGCAACCGCATGCCCAAGGGCACGGTGTCGGTGGCCTTCTTCGACGAGAGCATCCTCATCAACAAGCTGGTGCTCGACGCCCTCGACCCGATCTCGCGCGAGCCCGACTTCAAGAAGTGCGCGTGCAAGGTGAGCAAGGCCTGAACGACGGGGGAGGCGCGAATGGACCGCCGCGGTTTCGTGCAGCGCACCGCCCAGGGCGCGGCGGCGCTCGGCTGCGGCGCCTTCGCCGGCTGGGCGCTGATCGAGCAGCAGGCACGGGCGGCCGCACCGCTGCGCCCGCCGGGCGCGCTGGCCGGCGGCGACTTCGCCGCGCGCTGCATCAAGTGCGGCCAGTGTGTGCGTGCCTGCCCCTACGGCACGCTGCATCTGGTGAAGGCGGGTGAGGCCGGCATTGCCGGCACGCCGACCTTCGTCCCGCGCCAGGCACCGTGCGTGATGTGCGAGCAGGTCTGGTGCGTGCAGGCCTGCCCCAGCGGCGCGCTGGACAGCAAGCTCACCGATATCCGCCAGGCGAAGATGGGCCTCGCCGTCGTGGACCCCGAGCATTGCCTGTCGTGGCAGGGGCTGCGCTGCGAGGTGTGCGTGCGCGTGTGTCCGGCCCAGGGCGCAGCGATCACCATCGCCAACCACCCGCGCCAGACCAGCAAGCACGCGATGTTCGTGCCGGCGGTGCACTCCGAAGCCTGCACCGGCTGCGGGGTGTGCGAGAGCAAGTGCCCCACCGAAGTGGCCGCCATCCGCATCGTCGACCCGCAGCTCGTGCAAGGACGCATCGGTGCGCACTACCGGCTGGCGGTGGATGCACCCGGCGCCGCGGTGCACGCGGCGGAAAGCGCCGCGGCGGCGCGTTCAGCGCAAAGCGCCGCCGCGGCACGTTCGGCCGATGGCCCCGCCGCCCCGCGCAGCGGCGCACCCGGCCCGGCGCCGGCACCGCCTTCGGGCCTGGACTACCTCAATCGGGGCGCAGGCCGATGAGTGCCGCTCCGTCACCCGCGGGCTTCGTGCGCCGGCCCGTGCGCCACCTGGAAGCGCCTGTCGGCATGGCCGCGCGTTTGCATGCGCTGCGCTACACGCTGGCGCGCCGCGCGGTGCAGCTTGCCATCCTCGTGCTGTTCTACGGCACGCTGCACGGCGGCTGGTCGCTGCTGGGTGCGCCGCTGCTGGCGGGCAATCTGTCGGCCTCCGAGATCGCCGGCGTGGTGCCGATGGCCGACCCGTTCGCCGTGCTGCAGATGCTGGTGGCGC
The DNA here is from genome assembly GCA_016788525.1 of Rubrivivax sp. Taxonomy (GTDB): domain Bacteria; phylum Pseudomonadota; class Gammaproteobacteria; order Burkholderiales; family Burkholderiaceae_C; genus Rubrivivax. Next base: position 3,566 of record JAEUPD010000263.1, on the reverse strand, counting down.
GCCATTGGCTGGCTGCCGAGGTGCTGGCCGGCGCCGCGGTGACGCTGGCGCTCTATCTGCTGGCCGGTGGGCGCAGCTTCTGCGCCTGGGTCTGCCCGATGAACATCGTCACCGACACCGCGGCCTGGTTGCGCGGCAAGCTCGGCCTCGGTGCCGCGGCCGACCTGCTGCACCTGCCCGCCGGCACGCGCTACGGGGTGCTCGCACTGGCGCTGCTGCTGTCGGCCATCACCGGCGTGGCCGCCTTCGAGTGGTTCAGCCCGATCGCGATGCTGCACCGCGAGCTGCTCTACGGCGCGGGCCTCGGCCTCACCGGCGCGGCGGGCATCCTGCTGCTGGACACCTTTGCGCAGCGCCGCGGCTGGTGCGGGCACCTGTGCCCGCTGGGTGCCTTCTGGGCGCTGGTGGGCCGCGTGCCGCAACCGGCGCAGGTGCGCGTGGCGCTCGACGACACCACCTGTTCGCGCTGCGGCGACTGCATCAAGGTCTGCCCTGAACCACGCGTTCTTCACCTGCCGCAAGTGGCCACCTCCGGCGGTGTGCTCGGCGGCGAATGCACGAACTGCGGCCGCTGCATCGCGGCCTGCCCCGAATCCAGCCTGCGCTTCGCCTTGCGCGGGCGCCTCGTTCCCGCCACGGTGGCCGGCGCTGCCGGCAGCGCCGCCGCCGACCTGGCCGCGTCCTCTTCAGGAGCCTCGAGATGAACATCAGACAGACCCCACGATCGCGGCATCGCCTTCACCGGGCAGGGCCGTTCCTGACCGCCGCCCTGGCCCAGGCCGCCATCGCCGCCGCCGCACTGGCCGGCTGTGCCGCGATGACCATCGACGACCGCGAATTCGGCCTGCGCAAGACCAGCGTGTTCGAGGTGGTGACGCCGGCGCCGTTCGACTTCGAAAGCACCGCAGCCGGCCGCATGCTGGAGCCGCTGCCCGGCTCGGGCATGCCACCGATGATCAACCACGCCATCGACGACAGCCTGCCGATCACTGCCGCGAAGAACGAGTGCCTGAGCTGCCACGACAAGCCGCAGAACATCGGCAAGCCGGTCGCGGCCGGCAAGGCGCGGCCGGCGCCCGCCAGCCACTACAGCGGTGCGCCCGGCTCGCTGCGGCTGGCCGGCGCCAGCTACAACTGCGTGAGCTGCCACGCACCGCAGGCGGACGTGCCGATGCTGGTGAGGAACGCTTCGCGCTGAGGCCGGCGGCGCGCGATGGCCACGTCGCGCGAACTTCGCAGCAGTCCGATTCAAACCCTCGAGCGCCGCGCCCGTCGCCGCTCAGGCGGGGGTGGGCCGGGGCCTGGGGCGAACATGCGGCGTCGAGCAGCGCAGGGCAGTCAGCGAGCGCCAGCGAGCTGACCGCCGCATATGCGCCCCAGGGCCCTGGCCCACGCCCGCCTGAGCCGCCACCACCTGCGAACCACGAACAGGCGCAGCGAACGACCTCAGCCCTTCTTCGGCTCGTCCTTCCACATCCGGATGCCGTTGATGATCGTGCTCACCACCGACGCCTCGCTCATCACGTCTTCGCGGAACACCATGTACATGTGGATGAGCGCAAACAGCAGCACGTACCACATCGCCAGGTGGTGCACGGTACGCACGGCCTGCGGCGTGCCGAGAAGCACCGTGACCCAGCCGAACAGGTTCATCCACGTGCTGCCCCAGCCGTAGCCCTGCGCGTACAGGCCGAGGCCGGTGAAGATCAGCACCAAGGTGCCCAGCGTGAACATCGCGAACATCGACGTCTGCGCCAGCGGGTTGTGGCCGAGCCAGCGCTCGCTCTTGTCGCGCAGGAAGAGGTAGTACGCCGCCTGCGAGGACATGCCGCGCCAGTACGCCGGGCTCCACAGCGGCGGCAGGAAGATCGCGCGCGCGTGGTGGTTGCCGGCGAACACCCAGTACACGCGCACGATGAACGCGGCGATCAGGATGAACGCGGTGACGAAGTGGATGGTGCGGATCCAACCGAAGAAGAAGCTGTCCACCGCCTCGCCGTACAGCGCGGGTGGCGGCGCGCCGATGAAGTAGCCGGTGACGCCCAGCACCATGAAGCACAGCACCGTCACCCAGTGCCAGATGCGCACGGGCGCCTCGTAGACGTAGGTGTCCTCCAGCGGGCCGCCGGTCACGCGGCCCGTCCAGCGTTCGACTTGCATCATCGTGGGCTCTCCTCGATCGGCAACGCCCGGGCGCCGTTCAGCGCACCGTCACCGTGGCCAGTTCGCGGCCTTCGGGCGACATGACGTGCGTCGCGCACGCCAGGCACGGGTCGAAGCTGTGAATCGTGCGCAGAATCTCCAGCGGCTGCTCCGGGTTGACCATCGGCGTGTTCATCAGCGCCGCCTCGTAGGCGCCGATCTGGTTCTTCGCATCGCGCGGGCCGGCGTTCCAGGTCGTGGGCACCACGCACTGGTAGTTGTCGATGCGCTGGTTCTTGATCTTCACCCAGTGCGCCAGCGCCCCGCGCGGGGCCTCGACCGGCGCCACGCCCTTGCACTCGGCCGGCCAGGTGGCGGGTTCCCACTTGTCGATGTTGGCCGTGGCCATGTCGCCGGCCTTCAGGTTGGCCATCAGCTGCTTGTAGAAGGTCTTCATCTTGTGCGCCGACCAGCTGGCTTCCAGCCCGCGCGCGGCGGTGCGGCCGAGCGTGGAGAACAGCGCCGTGATCGGCACGTCGAGCTTCTTGAGCACCGCGTCGATCTGCTCCTTGATCTCCGCATTGCCGCGCGCGTAGGCGACGACGTAGCGCGCCAACGGCCCCACCTCGACGGCGTGGCCCTTCCAGCGCGGTGACTTCACCCAGGAGTACTTGGCACTCTCGTCCACCGCCTCGATGCGGGTCTTGGTGCCCTTGGCCTTGCCCAGGTCGAAGTGCGGGCTGGTCTCGCCGTCGAAGGGGTGCAGCCCCTTGGTCTCGTCGGCGTACTTGTACCAGCTGTGGGTCACCCATTCCTGCACCTGGTCGGGCGCCTTCAGGTCGACGTCCAGCACTTCCTTCAGGTTGCCATTCAGGATCACGCCGCTGGGCATCAGCAGGCTCTTGTTGCTGTAGTCGCCCGGGATGTCGGGGAAATCGCCGTAGGCCAGCACGTTCTGGCCCGAGAGGCCGCCGCCCCACTTCGCCCAGTCCTTGTAGAACGAGGCCACCGCCAGCAGGTCGGGGATGTAGACCTGGTCGATGAAGTCGATGGTGCGGTCGATGATCGAGCCGATCATGTTCAGGTGGAACATGTTCACGGCGCCCACCGCCCCGGTGTCGTTGACGTTGATCGAGCACGGCACGCCGCCCACCAGCCAGTTCGGGTGCGGGTTCTTGCCGCCGAAGATGGTCTGGATCTTGACGATGTCCTTCTGGAAGTCCAGCGCCTCCAGGTAGTGCGCGGTCGCCATCAGGTTGGCCTCGGGCGGCAGCTTGTACGCCGGGCTGCCCCAGTAGCCGTTGGCGAAGATGCCCAGCTGCCCGCTCTCGACGAACTTCTTCAGCCGGTTCTGCACCTCGCGGAAGTAGCCGAAGCTGCTGTTGGGCCACGGCGAGATGCTCTGCGCCAGCTCGCTGGTCTTC
>JAEUPD010000258.1 GCA_016788525.1 Rubrivivax sp. | reverse complement strand
CATAGGGCCGCGGGTCGACCACCTCGTCGGGCGCGATGCCGGCCAGCGCGTCGGTGGTGATGTTGCGGATGCAGTTGCCGCTGGTCTGGATGCCGTGCATGTCGACCTCGGCCAGCAGGTCCATCACGTCGGCGCTGCGCGCCAAGGGGATCCAGTTGAACTGGATGTTCTGCCGCGTGCTGAAGTGGCCGAAGCCGCCGCGCTCGGCGGGCCGGCCGGCGTCCTGCAGGTCGTACTCGCGGGCGATGCGCGCGAGCAGGCGCAACTGCGGCGCGCTGACTTCGCCATAGGGGATGGCCACGCGCAGCATCGGGGCGTGGCGCTGCACGTACCAGCCGTTCTGCAGGCGCAAGGGCTTGAAGTCGTCGGACGAGAGTTCGCCGGTCAGGTGGCGCTGCAACTGGTCGCGGTATTGAGCGGCGCGCTGGCGCACCTGGCGGCGGTCGAAGGCGGTGTAGCGGTACATGGCGGTAGGTGGGTCGTCAGGCCTCAGAGTCCTCAGGCCAGCACCTTCAGCCCGGCCGCGGTGAGCGACAGGGCCAGGGCGCCGCGCACCCAGTGCTCGGGGAGCACGCGGGTGAGGCGTGAGCCGAGCCAGATGCCGGGCAGCGAGCCGACCAGCAGCGTGCCCAGCAGCGGCCAGTTCACGTGGCCGAGCGTGGCGTGGCCGATGCCGGCCAGCAGCGTCAGTGGCACGGCGTGCGCGATGTCGGTGCCGACGACGCGCTGCGGCGCAAGCCGTGGGTGAAGCAGGACCAGCAGCGTGGCGCCGAGTGCCCCGGCGCCGATGGAGCTGAGCGATACCAGCACGCCGAGCGCCGCGCCGGCAGCCACCGTGAGGGCGTCGCGGCGCCGCGCGGCCAAGACTCGCTCCAGGCGCAGCCCCACGGCCGCCCAACGGTGGCGGTAAACCACCGAGACCGCGGTCAGCAGCAGGGCCGCACCGAGCGCCGCGCCGAGCGCGGCATTCCACGCCGGCCGTGCGCCCCCGGCATGCATCCAGCCGATCATCACGAGCGTGGCCGGCAGGCTGCCGGCGAGCATGAGCAGCGTGATGCGACGGTCGACATGGCCCAGCCGTTGGTGCGCCCAGCTGCCGCCTGCCTTCGTGATCGCGGCGAACCACAGGTCGGTGCCGATGGCGACCGCCGGGTTGAGCCTGAAGACGCCGATCAGCAGTGGCGTCATCAACGAGCCGCCGCCCACGCCGGTAACGCCGACGATCGCGCCGACGGCAAACCCGGCAGTGACGGCAAGCAGGTCCAACGGAAGTCCTTCTGTGTTCGGTTCGGGGGGACGGGGCGGAAATCTAGGAGCGGTCGCAAATTCCGAGAACTACTTTGTTGTTCGTTGAATATGACGTGACGGAGTAAGCGCCGGATTCAGCCGGCTGGTCATCTCTAGAATCCCTGCAATGCCATCTGCACCGACACGCTTGGCGAGCCGACGCGCGGCTCTGTGCTCGCTGGCGGCGGCACTGGCAGCCTGCCAGACCGCACCTCCTCGGCCGCCGCCTCCGGTGGCGCCACCCGCCGCACCGCCAGCCTCGGCCAGCCCGCCGCCTGGTGCGGCCGTCGGCGTGGCGAGCGCCCCGGCGAATGGCGGGGCCGCGACCCCGGCAGCCGCTCCGGCGGCCGCCGCTGCGCCACCCCCGGTGGCTTCGGCGGGCGGGGCGCCGCGCCCGCCGCCTCGCCCGCCGAAGATCGGCCTGGCGCTTGGCGGTGGCGCCGCCCGCGGGTTTGCGCACATCGGGGCCATTCAGGTGCTGGAGGAGGCGGGCATCAGGCCCGACCTGGTGGTGGGCACCTCGGCAGGCAGCCTGGTGGCGGCGCTCTACGCCAGCGGCCGAAGCGGCCAGGAACTGGCCGCCACGGCCCTGACCATGGACGAGGGGGCGATCACCGACTGGGCGTTCCCGTCGCGCGGCGTGATCCGCGGCGAGGCGCTCGCGCGCTACGTGCGCGAGCAGACCGGCGGGCGCACCATCGAACAGATGAAGCTGCCGCTGGGCATCGTGGCGACCGACCTGGACAGCGGCGCGCCGGTGCTCTTCCAGCGCGGTGACACCGGCATCGCAGTGCGCGCTTCCAGCGCGGTGCCCGCGGTGTTCCAGCCGGTGAAGATTGGCGATCGCGAGTACGTCGATGGCGGTCTGGTCTCGCCGGTACCGGTGCGCTATGCGCGGCAGATGGGCGCCGAGATGGTGATCGCCATCGACATCTCGTCGCCGCCCGACGGCAACCCGACCGGCGACTCGTTCAAGCTGCTGATGCAGACCGTGGCCATCATGATGAAGAGCATCAGCCGGCTGGAACTGCGCGAAGCCGACTTCGTGCTGCGGCCCTCGCTGGTGGGGGTCAACAGCGCCGACTTCAACAGCCGCGTTCGCGCCATCCGCGCTGGCCGCGAGGTTGCCGCGCAGATGCTGGGCGAGCTGAAGGCGAAGATTGCGGCGTTGAGCCGGTAGGGCGGCCGCGGCCGCGAGGGTCGCGGGGCGGCGGGGCGCGGGCGCGCTTTGCGCCCCGGCCCGGTTTGATGTCAGGCGGTGTGAGGCTGTCGCACGCGAGGCTCAGGCGAAAAAAAGCCCGGTCCGAGGACCGGGCTTCGAATGGCACCTTGAGGGTGCCGAGGAGACAACCTTCCACACGAGAGGCGCGCCGCGTGCGGCACGCCTTTCATTGAGGGAGCACGGCCGGGAAAGTTCCGCGGTTCTCCTGCAGCCGGGTGCGGGGACCCGGCTTGTCCTCGTTCCGCTGGCCGGGGATCAGGCGGCGCGCTTGGCCTTGGTGGCCGTCTGCGTGGCCTTCACCGCCGTGGCGGTCATGGCCTGGAAGTTGGCTTCGGCCACTTCGCCGGCTTGCTTGGCGGCCTTGGTGACGCTTTCGTACGCGTTGTTGGCGGCAGCCACGGCCGACTTCACCAGCGCCACGGCGTTCTCGGTACCGGCCGGCGCGTTCTTGACGGCGTTGTCGACCAGCGACAGCACCTTCTTCTGGCTGTCGGCGATGGTCACTTCGGCCACGCGGCCGACTTCGGCGTTCGTGCCAGCGACGATCTCGTAGACGTGGCGGCTGTAGGCCGCGGCCTTCTCGGCGCTGGGCTGCATCAGGCTGGCTTGCAGGGCGAAGAACTCCTGCGCGTCCTTGACGGCCAGCGCGGCCTGCGCGGTCTCGGCGGCTTCGACCAGCGAGGTCTTGGCGACTTGCAGGTTCAGCGCGACGAGCTTCTCGACGCCTTCGAAGGTCCTGGTGGTGAGGTCGAACAGCGTTTCGACGTTGGCCTTCTGGGCGGCGATGAGTTGTTCGGCGGTGTAGGTCATGGTGGGCTCCTGGTTCAGTAGTGGGACAAAGCGGTTGTGACCTGCTGCGATGCCCAGCGCCTGACTGCTCAGGCCTCTTTGCTGCGCTGCAACATGACCACAGTATAGGGTTCACCCGGGGCAATGCAAGCCCTTTTTGCTGCGACGCAACAAACTAGAGGGCGAGCCCTAGGGCGGGGAGTGCCGGCACCTGCCTGCAGCCGCTGAAGCCGCCCGGCTTAGGTCTGATCAGGGAGCTGGTTGGCGAGAATCGCGACGCCGTGCTGGCCTTCCACTCAGACCACCTCCCTCTGCCGCTACCCGCCGGTCATCCGTTCCCGGCGGGGCGCCAGGCCCTGTTGAGGCAGGCCGTTCGCGACACGCTGCCCCGGGTCCGGCTGGCGAGGGCTGAGCCAGCCACCGACGGCGAACTCGCGCTCGCCCACGAACCTGCCTGGATTCAGGCGGTGGTCGATGGCACGACCAGCCCCGCGCAACAGCGCGAGATCGGGTTTCCCTGGTCGGAGGCGATGGTTCACCGTGCGCGGTGTTCGGTTGGGGCCACCATCCAGGCTGCACGGGCGGCCTTGGATGAAGAAGGGGTGGCGGTCAATCTCGCGGGCGGAACCCACCACGCCTACGCCCACAAGGGCTCGGGGTATTGCGTGTTCAACGATGTGGCGGTGGCGGCACGCCTCATGCAGGCCGAGCACCACCGCGATCGGCGCCAGCGCGCCGGCGGGGTGCCTGCTGGCCTGCGCGTTCTCGTGATCGATCTCGACGTGCATCAGGGCAACGGCACTGCTGCCATCTTCCGGGACGACCCGAGTGTCTTCACGCTGTCGATGCACGCGGCGCGCAACTTTCCGATGCGCAAGGAGGCGAGCGATCTCGATGTGGAGTTGCCCGACGGTTGCACGGACGAGCCCTACCTGAACGCGCTCGATGACGCGCTGTCGCAGGTGGTGGCGCGCATGGCCATTCAGCCTGCCGGGCTCGCCTTCTACCTCGCGGGAGCAGACCCCCACCGAGACGACCGACTCGGGCGCCTGAAGCTCAGCGTCGAGGGCCTGGCCGAGCGCGATCGACGCGTGTTCGAGTTCCTCCGGCGGCAGGGCACCGCAGTCGCCGTGAGCATGGCCGGTGGGTATGGCCGCAACCCGGCCACCACGGTGGCGGTGCAGCAGCGCACCGTGGCACTCGCCTTGAATGCGTGGACTGAGGCGCGCTGCGTCGCCTCGGTCACGGCCCGTTGAGTACCTGAGGTGGTCCCGTACCCGTGGGCGCATGGCGCCGGGCCGGCGGCGCCCGAGCCGAGCCGGACAGGCGGCTTCCTAGAATGTGCGGCTGGAGGAGACGACAGCATGTCAATGAAATACTTGCGCGCAGCCGCGGCTGCATCCGTGGGCGCATTGCCCGGGCTGGCCGCGGCGGCGGGGGACCAGAGCTTCGCCGGTCCGTCGATCGGGCCTGTACCGGTGGAGTTCATCCTCTTCGGGTGCGTGCTGGCCGGGGTGGCGATGTTCCACCTGTACACGCTGCGCATTGCGCTTACCGGCGCCGTTGTGATCGCGCTGTACAAGATGGTCTTCTCGCCGTTCAAGACCGGTGCCGGTGTCGGTGGCTTCGCGGGACACCTCGGCCACGAGTGGGTGATTCTGGTCAACCTGCTGCTGCTGCTGTTGGGCTTCGCGCTGTTGGCCGACCTGTTCGAGAAGAGCGAGGTGCCGGCCATTCTGCCGCGCTTCCTGCCCGACGACTGGAAGGGCTGCTTCGTGCTGCTGGTGCTCGTGTGGCTGCTGTCGGGCTTCCTCGACAACATTGCCGCGGCCATGATCGGTGGCGCCATCGCGCACACGGTGTTCAAGGGCAAGGTGCATATCGGCTACCTCGCGGCCATCGTCGCTGCATCGAATGCCGGTGGCGCCGGCAGCGTGGTGGGCGACACGACCACGACGATGATGTGGATCGCCGGCATCTCGCCCCTGGAAGTGCTGGAGGCCTACATTGCCGCGGCGGTGGCGCTGGTGATCTTCGGCATACCCGCTTCGATGAAGCAGCAGCTCTACAGCCCGATTCAGAAGGACGCCGACGCCCACGTCCACATCGACTGGGCGCGCGTGGGCATCGTCGCTTTCATCCTGGTGGCGGCGATCGCCGTCAATGTGCTGGTCAACACGCGCTTCAACGCCTACAGCGACCTCTTCCCGTGGTTGGGCGCAGCGGTCTGGGCCGCCATCCTTCTCGCGGTAGCGCTGCGGCGCCCCAACTGGAGCCTTCTGCCGGGAGCCTTCAAGGGTTCCATCTTCCTGCTCAGCCTGGTGCTGTGCGCTTCCATGATGCCGGTGGAAAGGCTGCCGGCCGCCTCCTGGCCCACTGCGCTCGGGCTGGGGTTCCTGTCTGCGGTTTTCGACAACATTCCGCTCACCGCACTGGCCATCAAGCAGGGCGGCTACGACTGGGGCTTCCTGGCCTATGCGGTGGGCTTCGGTGGCTCGATGATCTGGTTCGGGTCGTCGGCCGGCGTGGCGCTGTCGAACATGTACCCGCAGGCGCGCTCGGTGGCCGAGTGGCTGCGGCATGGCTGGTTCGTCGCCGTGGCGTACGTCGTCGGCTTCTTCGTGATGCTGGCACTGATCGGCTTCCACCCGGGCAGCGCGCCCAGGGGCAGTTCGGCGCCCGCAGCGGCCTCGACAGGCGCGAGCAAGTGAGGCCGCCGACATGAAACGAGCCACAGTGCTGGTGGCTCGGGCCGTCTTCCCAGAGGTGCTGGCCCGCCTGTCGCAGCATTTCGAGGTCGAGGCCAACCCCGACGACACCATCTTCGGCAAGCCCGCGCTCGCCGCCCGCCTGGCCGGCAAGGCCGGTGCGTTCACCACCGGCAGCGAGCGCATCGATGCCGAGGTGCTGGACGCCAACCCGCAGCTGCGCGTGGTGGCCAACATGGCGGTGGGCTACAACAACTTCGACGTCGCCGCCTGCACCGCGCGCGGTGTGCTGGCGACCAACACGCCCGACGTTCTGACAGAGACCACGGCCGACTTCGGCTTCGCGTTGATGATGGCCGCGGCGCGCCGCATGGCCGAGAGCGAACACTTCCTGCGCCGCGGCGAGTGGACCAAGTGGTCGTACGACATGTTCACCGGCAGCGACGTTCACGGCGCAACCCTGGGCATCCTCGGCATGGGCCGCATCGGCCAGGCCCTCGCGCGGCGCGGCGCGCTCGGCTTCGGCATGAAGGTGATCTATCACAACCGCAGCCGCCTCGCGCCCGAGCAGGAGGCGCCGATCGGCGCGCGTTACGTCGACAAGGCGGCGCTGCTTCGGGAAGCCGACCACCTGGTGCTGGTGCTGCCCTACTCGGCGGCGAGCCACCACGCCATTGGCGCCGCGGAACTCGCGCTGATGAAGCCGACGGCCACGCTCACCAACGTGGCGCGCGGTGGCATCGTCGACGACGCGGCGCTGGCGGTGGCGCTGCGCGAGCGGCGCATCGCGGCGGCGGCGCTCGATGTCTTCGAGGGCGAGCCGAAGGTTCACCCGGATCTGCTGACGGTACCCAACATCGTGCTCACGCCGCACATCGCCAGTGCCACCGTGGCCACGCGGCGGCGCATGGCCGACCTGGCGGCCGACAACCTGATCACTGCACTCACCGGCGGGCGCCCGCCGACGCCGATCAACCCCGAGGTGCTGCGCGAGGGGCGGCTCGCGGAGAAGACTCCACGCGCCTGAGACAATCCGGCGCATGACGGAGGGTGTGCTTCCGTGGCTGCTGGCAGCGGCCGCGGTCCTGAACCTGCTTGTGCTTCTGTGGCTGGCACTGCGGCCGCGTGACCGTGGCGCTGCCGAGCAGGCGCGGCAGCAGACGGAGCGCCAGGTGGAGCGCCTGGAGCGCGAGCTGCGCGACGAACTCGGGCGCCAGGGGCAGGGCACGCGTGGCGACCTCGCCACCTTCCAGCAGATGCTGCTCACGCAAAGCGGCGACGTCGCGCGTACGCAGAACGAGCAGATCGATTCCTTCCGCACACAGCTGGCGGCGATGCAGCAGGCCAACGAGAGCCTGCTCAGGCGCGTGAACGAGACGCTGGTGCAGCAGCTGCAGCGGCTGGCCGAGGCGCAGGAGCGGCGCCTCGGCGAGGTGCGAGCAGCCGTCGATGCGCGCCTCATCGCGTTGCAGGAAGGCAACGAGAAGAAGCTCGAGCAGATGCGCGCCACGGTCGACGAAAAACTCCACGCCACGCTGGAGCAGCGCCTGGGCGAGAGCTTCAAGCAGGTGGCCGACCGCCTGGAGCAGGTGCACAAGGGCCTGGGCGAGATGCAGGGGCTGGCGCGCGACGTCGGCTCGCTGAACCGCGTGCTCACCAACGTGAAGACGCGCGGCATCTTCGGCGAGGTGCAGCTGGCGGCCCTGCTGGAACAGGTGTTCACGCCCGAGCAGTACGCGGCCAACGTGGCCACGGTGCCCGGCAGCAGCGAGCGCGTGGAGTTCGCCATCCGCATGCCGGGGCCCGATGCCGGCACGGCCACCGGCGCGCCGCTGTGGCTGCCGATCGATGCCAAGTTCCCGCGCGAAGACTACGAGCGCCTTCTCGACGCCAGCGAACGTGCCGACGTCGCTGGCGTCGAGACCGCGGGCAAGGCCATCGAGACTCGCCTGCGCCTTGAAGCCCGCCGCATCCGCGACAAGTACGTGGCGCCGCCGCACACCACCGACTTCGGCATCCTTTTCCTGCCCACCGAGGGTCTGTACGCCGAAGCGCTGCGCCGGCCGGGCCTGCATGAAGCCCTGCAGCGCGAGTACAAGGTGATGCTGGCCGGCCCCACCACGCTGCTGGCCACGCTGTCCAGCCTGCAGATGGGCTTTCGCACCCTGGCGCTGGAGAAGCGCTCGGCCGAGGTATGGGAGGTGCTGGGCGCCGTGAAGACCGAGTTCGGCAAGTTCGGCGTGGTGCTGGCCAAGACGCGCAAGAGGCTCGACGAGGCGGCCAGCAGCATCGAACAGGCCGAGGTCCGCACGCGCGCGATGGCGCGGCAGCTCAAGGACGTGGAGGCGCTGCCCGAGCACCGCGCCAGCCCGCTGCTGGGCAGCGCGCTGGGCGACGACGAGGTGGACGAGCCCGAGCAGGACGATGGCCGGGCCTGAGCCGGGCTTGCCCGCCACGCCGGCCACGCCGGCCTATGGCGGCCCGCCCGGCGCACCGGGCACCCCCGGCTTCGGCCGCCTGATAGCCGCCCTGGTGGTGGGCCAGCTCGGCCTGCACTCGGCGATGGCGGGCATTCGCATGGCCGCTTCGCTGCAGGTGCTGCGCGAGGGTTACGGCGCATGGACCGTGGGGGTGCTGCTGGCGCTGTTTGCAGCGGCACCGGTGTTGACGGCGTGGAAGTCGGGGCAGCTGGCCGACCGTCTGGGCTACCACCCGATGGTGCGCGGTGCGGTGGGCATGGCGCTGGCGGGTGGTGCCGCCGCGCTGGCGTCGACCTTCGCTGGCGGCGGGTGGCACATCGCGTTGCTGTTCCTTGCCGCCATGCTCACCGGCACCGCCGCGAACGTGGGCGTGTTGACGATCCAGCACACCGCCGGGCTGGCCGCGCGCGACCCCACCGAGCGCATGCGCGTGTTCAGCTGGCTGGGCGTGGCGCCGCCGTTCGCCAATGTCATCGGGCCAGTGGCCGTGGGCGTGATGATCGACAGCTTCGGCTTCGCCGCCGGCTATGCATTGATGATGGCGATGCCGCTGGTCACGTGGCTGGCGGCGCGGCGCGTGCCACGCCGCGTGGCGGCCGCGGCGGTGGAGGCGCCTGTCTCGCACACCGCCTGGTCGCTGTTGAAGGCGCCGGGCATGCGGCGGCTGCTCACGGTGAACTGGCTGCTGTCGATGTCGTGGGACGTGCACGCCTTCGCGGTGCCGCTGCTGGGCCACGAGCGCGGCTTCAACGCCTCGACGGTGGGGCTGATCCTGGGCGCCTTCACGCTCGCGGTCACCGGCATCCGGCTGGTCATTCCGCTGCTGGCCCACCGGCTGCGCGAGGTGACGGTGATGCGCGCGGCCATGGTGGGCACGGCCCTCGTCTTCGCGGCCTACCCACTGGCCCCCAATGCGTGGGCGATGGGTGGGTTGGCGGTGCTGCTCGGCGTGTCGCTGGGCAGCGTGCAGCCGATGATCATGACCGTGCTCCACCAGGTGACGCCGCCGGGCCGGCACGGCGAGGCGCTGGCCTTGCGCTCCATCGCGATGAATGCCACCAGCACGGTGATGCCACTTGTCTTCGGCGCCAGCGGGGCGGTGGTGGGAACCGCGGCGTTGTTCTGGGCTGTCGGTACTGCGCTGGTGGCCGGGTCGCGCATGCCTCGGCGGCTGGCATCGGCGGCACGCGCGGCGAACGGCGATGCGCCGGCCCCGCCGCCGCGCTGATCAACGCGCCGCGGAGCGCAATGGGCAGGGTGCGCAACCTGCCGCAGCGGTCAGAAGCGCACGCGCCCCGGAGCCGGCTCGCTCAGGTCGAGCACCGGGGGTGGCGGTGGCTCGGCTTGCTGCGGGCGTGCCGGCGGCGGTGGTGCCCGCTCCACCATGTTCGCCACCGTCGCCTGCCAGCCGCGGGGCAGCCGCGACTGGCGCGGGTAGCCAGCGGCGTCGAGGTAGGCCGACCAGTCGACGTCGGAAAGCCCCTTCAGGGCCTGGGCGCCCACGGTCAGCAAGGGCACCGTGCGGGTACCGAACAGCCGCTCGAAGGCCTGGGCGTCTTCCTCGTTCGACACGCGGCGTTCGCTGTAGGGCACGCCGCGCGTGGCCAGCAGCTGGCGCCCGGTGTCGCAAGGCGCGCATTCGGTCGTGGTGTACAGCGTCACCGGGTGTCGCTGGGCGGCCTGGCGCAGTTCGGGCGGCAGCGCCACATCGGGCTCGGTGACCGCGGGGCTGCCGGGGCGCGCCATGTTCGTGACCCGCGTGCTGGGCACCCGCTGGGGCGGCCTGTCGGTGTAGGTGACCGTGCCGTCGGGGTTGACCACCTTGAACAGCGCCTGGGCCGGGGTGCATGCCAGCGCGGCGCACAGGGCGAGCAGTGCCCGGCCTGCAGGCATGGGCGCGCGTCGGCATGCCGCCGCCGCGCGGTTCAGGCCATGCGGTACAGGCGAACGACCGTGCGGGCCGTGGAATGGGACGTCGGTGCGCATGTCGTTCTCCCCGGGGCGCGCCATTGGGCGGCACAAGGGTGCGAATCTAGCCGCGATCGGCCACGCACTCAACCCGAAACGGCAACCGGATGGTCATCCGCAGGCGGGCGCTGGCGTTGGCCCGGGCTTCGCGGTGCGGGGCGCGCCTCACATCAGGCGTGGGCGGCTTGCGCTTCGACCAGGCCTTGATGCCGCAGCAGCGCGTCGAGCCGCGGCTCGCGCCCGCGAAACAGCTTGAAACTCTCCAGCGCTGGGCGGCTGCCTCCGCTTTCCAGCACTTCCCGGCGGAAGCGCTCGCCGGTGTCGGCGTCGAACAGCCCGGCCTCCTCGAAGGCCGAGTAGGCATCTGCCGAGAGCACCTCGGCCCAGGCATAGCTGTAGTAGCCCGCGGCGTAGCCACCATCGAACAGGTGCGTGAAGCTGTGTGGGTAGCGCAGGAAGGGCGCCGGCGCCAGGGGCGAGACCTCGGAGGCCACCTCGAAGGCCAACGCCGTCTCGCGGCCGGCGTGGCCCGCTTCGTGGTGCAGCCGCAGGTCGAACAGGCCGTGCTCGCAGTGCCGCACCATCGCCAGGCCGGTCTGGAAGTTGCGCGCTGCAAGCATGCGCCGGAACAGCTCGCGGGGCAGCGGCGCGCCGGTGTCGACGTGCGCCGACAGGCGCTGCAGCACCGGCCACTCCCAGCAGAAGTTCTCCATGAACTGGCTGGGCAGTTCGCAGGCGTCCCATTCCACCCCGTTGATGCCCGAGGCCGCCACCTCGTCGACCTGGGTGAGCATGTGGTGCAGGCCGTGGCCGAACTCGTGGAACAACGTGACGAGCTGGTCGTGCGTCAGCAGCGCCGGCCGCCCACCCACCGGCGAGGCAAAGTTGCAGACGAGGTGGGCGATGGGCAACTGCAGCGCACCTTCGGGCCGCCGCCAGCGCTGGCGCGAGTTGTCCATCCAGGCACCGCCTTGCTTGCCCGGCCGCGCGAAGAGGTCCAGGTAGAAGCCGGCTACAGGCTGCGTGCCGCGCAGCACACGGAAGAATCGAACACTGTCATGCCAGACGCTGGCGCGCTCTTCGCGGAAGGTCACGCCGAACAGCCGCTGCACCAGCTCGAACAGCCCGTGCAGAACCCGCGGCAGCGTGAGATACGGGCGCAGCTCCTCGCTGCCGAACGCGAAGCGCCGTTCCTTCAGCCTTTCGGCGGCGAACAGGCGGTCCCAGGGTTGCAGCGGGGAAAGGCCCAGTTCGGCCGCTGCGAACTCGTTGAGTTCCTTCAGTTCGCGCTCGGCGAACGGGCGGGCGCGCCGGGCCAGATCGCGCACGAACGCCAGCGCCTCCTCAGGCGAACGGGCCATCTTCGGCACCAGCGACAGGTGGGCGTAGCTGGCGTGGCCGAGCAGCTGCGCCTCCTCCTGGCGCAACGTGACCAGTTCGCGCATCACGTCGGAATTGTCGAAGCGCGAGTCGCCCAGCTCACTGGCCCGGCGTGCCCACGCGGCGTACAGCTCTTCACGCAGCGCACGGTCGAGCGCATGCTCCATCACCGGCAGGTAGGTGGGCAGGTGCAGCGTCAGCTTGCAGCCCTCGCGCCCTTCGGCTGCCGCGGCCTCGCGGGCGGCTTGCACCGTGTCGGCGGGCACGCCGCCCAGCCGCGCTTCGGGCACGACCAGCGCGTAGGCATCGACGGCGTCGAGCACGTTGTCGCCGAACTGCTTGCTCAACTGCGCCAGGCGGTCCTGGATCGCCACAAAGCGCGCGCGGGCCGCCCCGGCCAGCTCGGCGCCGCCGAGCACGAAGTCGCGCAGTGCGTCGGCCAGCACCTTGCGCCGCGCCGGCACGAGCGCCGCTGCCGCCGGGCTGGCGGCCAGGGCCTTGTACTTGTCGTAGAGGCGCTGGTCCGAGGCGAGACGGCTGAAGAACTCGGTCACGCGCGGCAGGTTGGCCGCCTGCGCCGCGCGCAACTCGGGCGTGTCGGCCACGGCCTGCAGGTGGCACACGTGGCCCCAGACGCGCCGCAGGCGTTCCAGCGGTACCTCCAGCGTGCGGGCAAGCGCGTCGTAGTCGGCCGCGACGCCTGCGCCGACCGATTCCTGGAGCGCGGCATCGGCGGCCGCCAGCAGGTCGTCGATGGCCGGCGAGACGTGTTCCGGACGCACGGCCGCGAAGTCGGGCAGGTCGTGGGCAGCGAGCAACGGGTTCATCGAGATCCTCGTGGCGCGGCGGCGGACCCCGCTCAGCGGGCGGCCTCGGCAGCCTGCAGGGTGTTGACCAGCAGCATGGTGATCGTCATGGGCCCCACGCCGCCAGGCACCGGGCTGACCCAGCCCGCGGGCCCGAGCGCCTCGCGCACTGCCTCGAAGTCGACATCGCCGCAGAGCTTGCCGGCTTCGTCGTGGTTGGTGCCGACGTCGATGACGATGGCGCCGGGCCTGACCATGTCGGCCGTCACCGTGTGGCGCCGGCCGACGGCGGCGACGACGATGTCGGCAGCCTGCACGTGGCGCTTCAGGTCGGCGGTGCGGCTGTGGCAGACGGTGACCGTGGCGTCGGCCTGCAGCAGCAGCAGCGCCATCGGCTTGCCCACGGTGTTGCTGCGCCCGATGACCACCGCGTGCCGGCCGCGCAGCGGCACGCCGGTGCTCTCGATCATCTTCATGCAGCCCCAGGGCGTGGCTGGCCGCAAGCCGGGCAGGCCGCTCATCAACTCGCCGGCCGAGCGGACGGAGAAGCCGTCGACGTCCTTGCGCGCATCGATCGCCTCGATCACGCGGTGCGGGTCGATGTGCCTGGGCACGGGCATCTGCACGAGGATGCCGTGGATCGAGGGGTCGGCGTTCAACGCGGCGATGCGTTGCAGCAGCGCGGCTTCGGTCAGCGCCGCGTCGTACTTCTCCAGCACCGAGTGGATGCCGTGGTCGGCGCAGGCCTTGACCTTGTTGCGCACGTAGACGGCGCTGGCCGGGTCGTCACCCACGAGGATCACGGCCAGGCCGGGGCGGCGGCCGCCGGCGGCGAGCGCGCCCGCGCGCACCGACACCTCGGCACGGATCTGCTGCGCCAGGGCCTTGCCGTCGATGATCTGCGCGGGCATGCGGTCTCCGGTCGGGCCGCCACCGGTGTGGCCGGCAAATGCGCGAGGCCGCATCGCTGCGGCCTCGGCGTGACTGTGCGGGGTGGGAAGTGTTGCCGGCGGCGGCGTTCAGGCCTTGGTCTGCGCCCCCAGGGCGATCTTCAGCAGGTCGGCCACGGTATTGGCGTTGAGCTTTTCCATGATGTTGGCGCGGTGCGCCTCCACCGTCTTGATGCTGATGCCCAGGTCGTCGGCGATCTGCTTGTTCAGGCGGCCGGCGACGATGCGTTCCAGCACCTGCGCCTCGCGCGTGGTCAGGCGCGACAGCAGCGCGTCGCGGCTGGCCTGTTCCTGGTGCTGGCTGAACGCGGTGCGCGCCTGGTCGAGCATGCGCTCGACCAGGCCGAGAAGTTCTTCTTCCTTGAAGGGCTTCTCGATGAAGTCCATCGCGCCCTTCTTCATGGTCGTCACCGCCATCGGCACGTCGCCGTGGCCGGTGATGAAGACGATGGGCAGCGGGCTCTTGCGCTCCAGCAGGCGGTCCTGCAGTTCCAGGCCGCTCATGCCATCCATGCGGATGTCGGCGATCAGGCAGGCCACCTCGCGCGGATCGAAGCGCGACAGGAACGACTCGCTGGAGTCGAAACACTTGACGCGGTAGTCCTTGCCCTCCAGCAGCCACTGCAGCGAGTCGCGCACGGCTTCGTCGTCATCGACAACGTAGACGGTGCCTTTCTTCGGGATCAGGCTCATGCGCAACTCGCTGGCGGAGGAGGGAACGGGGCGTGGACTCGTCGGGCCGCCACGCCTCAGAGCGCCGTGCCCGTGGCCGGGGCGGCGGGTGCGGACGCGCTGGCAGAGGCCTCGGGTTCGGCGGCCAGGCTGGCCGGAGAACCCTCGATGCGTTCGCGCACGTCCACCGGCAGCGTGAACGAGAAACGGCACCCGACAACGAGGCCGCCATTGTAGAGGTTCTGTGCCCTCATCCTGCCGCGGTGGCTCTCGACGATCGTGCGGCACAGGCTCAAGCCGATGCCCAGGCCGTCGGTCTTGGTGGAGAAGAACGCCTCGTACAGCCGGGCGATCACCTCGTTCTTCAATCCGGGGCCCATGTCGGTGACGCTGAACTCGATCATGCCGCCGTCTTCGGGCGTGTGCCGCGGCACGACGCGCAACTCGATGTGCCGCCGCGCGGCGGGCAGGCCGGCCGTGTCGATGGCCTCGGCCGAGTTCTTCAGCAGGTTCAGCAGCACCTGCTCGATGAGGATCGGGTCGACCATTAGCATCGGCAGGCGCTGCGCCACATAGGTGTGGATGGACACGTTGCGCCTGCGCAGCTCGATGCCGGCCAGGTCCACCGCGTCGTCCACGATCTGGCGCGCGTCGGCGGCCTGGCGCTGCGGCTCGCTGCGGCGTACGAAGGCGCGGATGCGGTGGATGATCTGCCCGGCGCGCTCGGCCTGCCTGGATGTCTTTTGCAGCGCAGCCACCAGGTCGTCGCGCGCGATGCTGTCGGTGCTCAGCCGCGAGACCATGCCGTTGCAGTAGTTGACGATGGCGGTGAGCGGCTGGTTCAGCTCGTGCGCCACGGAGCTGGCCATTTCGCCCATCGTCACCAGGCGGCTGGTGACCTGCGCCTTCTCGGCCTGCATCGCGGCCTGCTCTTCGGCCCGCAGCCGCGCGGTGATGTCGGTGGCGATGAGCATCTGCGCCAGGCGGCCGTCGGTCCACTGCAGATAGCGCGCGCGGACGTCGAACCACTTCTGCAGGCTCTCGACGAAGACCTCACGCGGATCGGCGCCTGCTTCGGTGAGTTCGTGGGTGGGCAGTCCGGACAGCACGTCCACCGCCTCGTCGTCCAGGTTGCCGAAGCCCGAGGTCGTCATGCCGCCGGCCAGCCGCAGGTGGCCGCGCGCGTCGCCGCCGAACCACAGCCGATAGCTGCGGTTGGCGAACAGCAGCTCGCCTTGCTGCACCGAGAGCACGGAGACCGACGCGTCGAGCCCCTCCAGCACGGTGGTGAAGCGCTCGTGGCTGGCGGAGAGCTGGTCGCGGATGCGCTTGGCCTCGGTGATGTTGGTGACGCTGGTCATCCAGCCGGTCTGCTGGCCTTTGGGGTCGATGAGGGGCGAGACGTACATGCGCGCATCGAACAGGGTGCCATCCTTGCGCATGACCTTCACCTCGATGCCGCCGGCCGGGCTGCGGCCGGCCAGTTCCTGCTGCAGCAGGCGCCCGTTCTCTTCGATGCGCTCGGGCGGCCAGTAGGGGTAGGGCGGCAGGCGGCCGACGAGCTCGTTGGTCGGGAAGCCCGTCATCTGGCAGAAGGCGGCGTTGACGTAGGTGATGCGGCCGTCGAGGTCCATCGCGCGCATGCCGGTGGGCATGGAGTTCTCCATGGCGCGGCGGAAGTTCGTCTCCTGCACCAGCGCGCCCTGGATCTGCGCGCGCCGGCGCATATGCCGCCAGGTGCCCAGCAGCATCCACACCGTGAGGCCCGAGAGGGCCACGACCATCCAGAACAGCGTGTTGGAGATCAGGCCGATGCTGGTGCGGTAACCCTGGGCGCGCAGCATCAGGCCGTTGGCCACCGGCGTCAGCGGGGCGTCGGTGACGATGGCGTTGCGCGGCGGCTCACGGTCGGGGAACGAGGTGACGGTGGCGGCCAGTGGCCGCTGCTGGTCGTCGACGATCGAGACGACGTGGCGGCGGGCGACGTCGGCCGGCACACTGTGCCGCACGATGTCGGCGATCGAGTACTCGGCCAGCAGCACGCCGGCAAAGCCGCCTCGTTCGACCAGCGGGATCTGCAGCTGGAACACCGCGGTGCCGAAGGCGTCGTGGAAGGGGCGGGAGTAGACCGCCGTGCGCTGGTCGCGCGCGCGCCGGAACGCGCTCTCGCTGGCGGTGGCGGCGCCCTCGTTGGGCAGCACCATGCGCGGGCCAAGGTCGTCGATGCTCAGGTCGAACGGCTGGGCCGAGCGGGCCGCGCGGGGCCGGCGGGCGGCATCGAGCCAGGCCAGGGAGGTGAGCTCGGGCCGTTGCTTCAGGAAGGACGTGGCCTGGCCGACGAACTCCTCGGCGTCGATGCTGCGTGTGACCAGTTCGCGCGCGATGCGCACCAGCGCCTCCTGGTTCTGCAACAGCCGCAGGCTGATCTGTTGTTGCGTCAGCTCGGCGTCGCGCTTGACCGAGTCGGTCTCGCGCTCGATTTCCTCGTTGCGCAGGTACCAGAAGGCCGAGATGATGGCCGCGAGGAACAGCAGCACCGACAGCAGCGGGCCGAAGGTGGCCAGGCGGTCCTGGCGTGTTGGCGACTGTCGGCGCCACCAGCCGCCGAACAAGCGCTGCGCAGGCGAAGCGCCGGTGGGCGACTGCAGGGTCGAGTCGGGTGCGTCGGCCGGCATGCGCCGATTATCCCGGGCGGGGTTGGTGGCTCTCTCAGAGGTGATTGCGTATTATGAGACGCAAAGGCACTATTTGAAATCCTAAAGGTGCTGTGAGACACTAGCGCCGCCGCAAAGAAATCGGAATCGAGGAGACCGAATGTCTGCAATGCCCGAGTCCATCCGCGCCGCCGCTGCCGCCAACGACGCCGATGCACAAGAGACCCATGAGTGGCTCGACGCGCTGTCCGCCGTCATCCAGGCCGAAGGTCCCGAACGGGCGCACTTTCTGCTCGAGCAGCTGCTGGAGCACGCCCGGCAGAACAGCATGGACATGCCGTTCTCGGCCAACACCGGTTACGTCAATACCATCGACCCGGCCCAGGAAGAGCGCAGCCCCGGCAACCTCGACCTGGAAGGACGCCTGCGCGCCTACATGCGCTGGAACGCGATGGCGCTGGTGGTCAAGGCCAACCGGCTCGATCCCGCCGATGGCGGCGACCTCGGCGGCCACATCTCCAGCTTCGCCAGCCTGGCGCACATGTTCGCCGCCGGCTTCAACCACTTCTGGCATGCCGAGAGCCCGGGTCACGGCGGTGACCTGCTGTACATCCAGGGCCACAGCGCGCCGGGCATCTACGCGCGTGCCTTCATGGAGGGGCGCATCAGCGAAGAGCAGATGCTCAACTTCCGCCAGGAGGTCAAGGGCAAGGGGTTGTCCAGCTACCCGCACCCCAAGCTGATGCCCGACTTCTGGCAGTTCCCCACCGTGTCGATGGGGCTGGGGCCGCTGATGGCCATCTACCAGGCGCGCTTCCTGAAGTACCTGCACGCGCGCGGCATCGCCGACACCGCCAACCGCAAAGTGTGGGTGTTCTGCGGCGACGGCGAGATGGACGAGCCCGAGAGCCTGGGCGCCATCGGCCTGGCGGCGCGAGAGAAGCTCGACAACCTGGTCTTCGTCATCAACTGCCACCTGCAGCGGCTCGACGGCCCGGTGCGCGGCAACGGCAAGATCATCCAGGAACTGGAAGGCGGCTTCCGCGGCGCCGGCTGGAACGTCATCAAGCTGATCTGGGGCAGCAACTGGGACCCGCTGCTGGCGCGCGACAAGGACGGCGCGCTGCGCCGCATCATGCTCGACACGCTGGACGGCGACTACCAGGCCTTCAAGGCCAACGACGGCGCCTTCGTGCGCAAGAACTTCTTCGGCCGAGACCCGCGCACGCTGGAGATGGTGGCCAAGATGAGCGACGACGACATCTGGGCGTTGCGCCGCGGCGGCCACGATGCGGCCAAGGTCTACGCGGCCTTCCACCGCGCCCATCACGCCAAGGGCCACCCCACTGTGCTGCTGGTCAAGACGGTGAAGGGCTGGGGCATGGGCAAGGCCGGCGAGGGCAAGAACACCGCCCACCAGACCAAGAAACTCAGCGACGACGACATCCGCTTCATCCGCGACCGCTTCAACATCCCCATTTCCGACGCCGATCTGCCGAAGATCCCCTTCTACAAGCCGGCCGACGACACGCCGGAAGTGAAGTACCTCCACGAGCGGCGCAAGGCGCTGGGCGGGTACCTGCCGTATCGGCGCCAGAAAGCCGACGAGAGCTTCACGGTGCCGTCGCTCGAGGCCTTCAAGGCCGTGCTCGAGCCCACCGCCGCGGGGCGCGAGATCAGCACCACGCAGGCCTACGTGCGCTTCCTGACGCAGCTGCTGCGCGACCAGGCGCTGGGCCCGCGCGTGGTGCCCATCCTGGTGGACGAGGCGCGCACCTTCGGCATGGAGGGCCTGTTTCGCCAGATCGGCATCTACAACCCCGAGGGCCAGAAGTACACGCCGGTGGACAAGGACCAGGTGATGTACTACCGCGAGGCCCGGAACGGCCAGATCCTGCAGGAAGGCATCAACGAAGCCGGCGGCATGGCCAGCTGGATTGCCGCGGCCACGTCATACAGCACCAACAACCGCATCATGGTGCCGTTCTACATCTACTACTCGATGTTCGGCTTCCAGCGCATCGGCGACCTGGCCTGGGCGGCGGGCGACATGCAGGCCCGCGGCTTCCTGCTGGGCGGCACGAGCGGGCGCACCACGCTGAACGGCGAGGGCCTGCAGCACGAGGATGGCCACAGCCATATCCTGGCCGGCACCATTCCGAACTGCGTGACCTACGACCCCACGTTCGCGCACGAGGTGGCGGTCATCATCCATCACGGCCTGAAGCGCATGGTCGAGCGGCAGGAAAACGTCTTCTACTATCTGACGCTGCTCAACGAGAACTACCCGATGCCCGGCCTGAAGCCCGGCACCGAGGCCGGCATCATCAAGGGCATGTACCTTCTGGAAGAAGGGGCCAAGCTGCCGCTCGTGGTGAACCTGCTGGGCAGCGGCACCATCCTGCGCGAGAGCCAGTTCGCCCGCGAGCTGCTGGCCAAGGACTGGGGCGTGGCGGCCAACGTATGGAGCTGCCCGAGCTTCAACGAACTGGCCCGCGACGGGCAGGACGCCGAGCGCTGGAACCTGCTGCACCCCACCGCCGAGCCGCGCTTGCCCTTCGTCGCGCAGCAGCTCAATGCGCACGCCGGGCCGGTGATCGCCAGCACCGACTACATGAAGAACTACTGCGAGCAGATCCGCGCCTTCGTTCCCAAGGGCCGCACCTACAAGGTGCTGGGCACCGACGGCTTCGGCCGCAGCGACTTCCGCGGCCGCCTGCGCGAGCACTTCGAGGTCAACCGCCACTACATCGTGGTCGCCGCGCTGAAGGCGTTGGCCGAGGAAGGCAAGCTGCCGCCGGCCAAGGTGGCCGAGGCGATTGCCAGGTACGGTCTCGATGCCGAGAAGATGAACCCGCTGCACGCCTGAGCCGGACTCCGGACGCGACGACGAACAACGAACGAGGACGGAGACCGAGCCATGGCCCTGGTAGACGTGTTGGTGCCCGACATCGGGGACTTCAAGGAAGTGGCGGTCATCGAGGTGCTGGTCAAGCCCGGCGACCGTGTGGCCGCCGAGCAGTCGCTGGTCACAGTGGAAAGCGACAAGGCTTCGATGGAGATCCCCTGCTCGCACGCCGGCGTGGTGCGCGAGCTGATGGTGAAACTGGGCGACAAGGTCGGCGAAGGCAACGTGCTGCTGAAGCTGGAGACTGAAGGATCCGCCGCCCCACCGGCTGCGAAGTCCGCCAGCAGCGCGCCCGCCGCGGCGCAACCGGCCGGCGCCACTGCAGCACCACCTGCGCCGGCGAGCGCCTTCGCACCGGCAGCTTCGGCCGGCCCGGTGACAGTGCTCGTGCCCGACATCGGTGACTTCGCCGAGGTTGCCGTGATCGAGGTGTTCGTCAAGCCGGGCGATGCCGTCAAGGTGGAGCAGAGCCTCATCACCGTAGAGAGCGACAAGGCGTCGATGGAGATTCCGTCGTCGCACGCCGGGGTGGTGAAGGAACTTCTCGTCAAGCTCGGCGACAAGGTCAGCAAGGGGTCCCCGGTGCTGGTGCTCGAGGGCGCCGCCGGTGGCGGCCCTGGCGGATCTGCAGGCCCCGCTTCGGCCCCCGTTCCGGCCGCCGCAACGGCTGCGCTGGCAGCAACCGCCACGGCCGGCGCGACGCTGGTCGAGCGCGCTGTCGCGGCCACCGCGGCGGCCGTGCCGGCGCACGACCCCGCCGCGGCCAAGGGGCAGCTGCCCCACGCTTCGCCGTCGATCCGCAAGCTCGCGCGTGAACTCGGCGTGCCGCTGGTCGAGGTGAAGGGCTCGGGTCCCAAGGGCCGCATCACCCAGGCCGACGTGCAGGGCTTCGTCAAGGGTGTGATGGCAGGCACCCTGCAGACCGCGGCGCAGAAGGCCAAATCGCCGGCCCAGGCCGCCGCCGGCGGCGGCTCGCTGCCGGGCCTGCTGCCGTGGCCGCAGGTGGACTTCACCAAGTTCGGCGAGGTGGAACGCAAGGACCTCAGCCGCATCAAGAAGATCAGCGGCGCCAACCTGCACCGCAACTGGGTGATGATTCCGCACGTCACCAACCACGACGATGCCGACATCACCGACCTCGAAGCCTTCCGCGTCCAGCTCAACAAGGAAAACGAGAAGAGTGGCGTCAAGGTCACGATGCTGGCCTTCCTGATCAAGGCCAGCGTCGCGGCGCTGAAGAAGTTTACCGAGTTCAATGCCAGCCTCGATGGCGAGGCGCTGGTCTTCAAGAAGTACTTCCACATCGGCTTCGCGGCCGACACGCCCAACGGCCTGGTGGTGCCGGTCATCAAGGATGCCGACAAGAAGGGCATCTTCCAGATCAGCCAGGAGATGGGCGAGCTGGCCAAGAAGGCGCGCGACGGCAAGCTGGGGCCGGCGGACATGAGCGGCGGCTGCTTCAGCATCAGCAGCCTGGGCGGCATCGGCGGGCGCTACTTCACGCCGATCATCAACGCGCCCGAGGTCGCCATCATGGGCGTGTGCCGTTCCAGCACCGAGCCTCGCTGGAGCGACGACAAGGAGAAGTTCGTGCCGCGGCTCATCCTGCCGCTGTCGTTGAGCTGGGACCACCGTGTCATCGACGGCGCCGCGGCAGCGCGCTTCAACGCCTACTTCGCGCAGATCCTGGCCGACTTCCGCCGGGTGATGCTCTGAACCCGGCCGCAGCATGAGCACCGTCGTCGTCGCCCGCAAGGGCGGCTCGCTGGCCATCGCATCGGACTCGCTCATCACCTTCGGCGACATGCGGCTGCCGCCCGGCTACGAAGCGAACACCAAGCTGTTCAACCTGCGCGGGCACTGGATCGGCGCGGTGGGCAGCACCGCGCACATTCCGGTGCTGCAGCAGGCGCTGGCCGCAATGCCCAAAGACCAGCTCAAGCTCGGCTCGCGCACCGAGATCTTCGAGACCTTCCGCGCCCTGCACCCGCAGCTGAAGGAGCGCTTCTTCCTGAACACGAAGGAGCACGACAGCGACCCCTACGAGAGCAGCCAGATCTCGATCCTGATCGCCAACGCGCACGGCATCTTCGGCGTCGAGAGCTACCGCGAGGTGTTCGAGTTCGAGCGCTTCTGGGCCATCGGCTCGGGCCGCCGCTACGCCATCGGTGCGATGTTCGCGACCTGGCCGCGCGCGCGCACGGCGCGCGAGGTGGCCGACACCGGCGCGCGTGCCGGCTGCGAGTTCGACACCAGCTCGGCCGCGCCCGTGCGGCTGCACACGCTGAAGCTCAAGGCCTGATTCGAGGCCTGACAAGGCGGACACGTTCCCTAGAGCCACGAGCATCGCGCCGGCCACGAAGTCGCCACGACACAAGCACAGAGACCTGCAAAGAGAGAGACATCGACATGGCCCTCATCGAAATCAAGGTGCCCGACATCGGCGACTTCAAGGATGTCGCCGTCATCGAGCTGCTCGTCAAGCCCGGTGATGCGGTCAGGGCCGAGCAGAGCCTGGTCACGGTGGAGAGCGACAAGGCCTCGATGGAGATTCCGTCGTCGCACGCCGGGGTCGTGAAGGAGATGAGGGTTGCGCTCGGCGACAAGGTGAACGAGGGCTCGGTGCTGCTGATGCTGGAGGCGAGCGGGGCGGCCAGTGCACCCTCACCCCAACCCGCTGCCGCGAGCGCGAGCGGCACCGCCGCAGCAGCAGGGGCTCCCGCCCCGGCCACGAAGGCGGCCGCCCGCGCCCCGGTGGCCAGCACCTTCGCCGGCGCGGTGGACCTCGAGTGCGACATGCTCGTGCTCGGCGCCGGCCCCGGCGGCTACTCGGCTGCCTTTCGCGCCGCCGACCTCGGCCTGAAGACGATGCTCGTCGAACGTTATGCCTCGCTCGGCGGCGTGTGCCTGAACGTCGGCTGCATCCCGAGCAAGGCGCTGCTGCATGTGGCGGCGGTGATGGACGAGGTGAAGCACTTCGCCGACCTCGGCGTGACCTTCGGCTCGCCGGCGGTGGAGCCGGCCAAGCTGCTGGCGCACAAGAACAAGGTCGTCGGCAAGCTCACCGGCGGCCTGGCGGCGATGGCCAAGATGCGCAAGGTGACGGTGGTGCGCGGCTACGGCGCCTTCGCCGACCCGCACCATGTGACGGTGGAAGAGACCACCGGCGACGGGCAGGCCAAGACCGGCAAGACTCAGACCATCCGCTTCAGGCAATGCATCATCGCCGCCGGTTCGCAGGCCGTGCGGCTGCCCTTCCTGCCCGACGACCCGCGCGTCGTCGACAGCACCGGCGCGCTGCAGCTGCGGCAGCTGCCCAAGAAGATGCTGGTCATCGGTGGCGGCATCATCGGCCTGGAGATGGGCACCGTGTACAGCACCCTCGGGGCGCGGCTGGACGTGGTGGAGATGCTCGACGGCCTGATGCAAGGCGCCGACCGCGACCTGGTGAAGGTCTGGCAGAAGGTGAATGCCGGGCGCTTCGACAACATCTGGCTGAAGACCAAGACGGTGGGTGCCGAGGCGACGGCCGCGGGCATCCGCGTGAAGTTCGAAGGCGCCGACGGCAAGGCCAGCGAAGGCGTCTACGACCTGGTGCTGCAGTCCGTGGGCCGCAGCCCCAACGGCCGCAAGATCGCCGCCGAGAAGGCCGGCGTCGCCGTCGGCGAGCGCGGGTACATCCCGGTGGACGTGCAGATGCGCACCAACGTGCCGCACATCTTCGCCATCGGCGACATCGTCGGCCAGCCGATGCTGGCGCACAAGGCGGTGCACGAGGCGCATGTGGCGGCCGAGGTGGCCGCCGGTGACGACAAGGCGCGCTTCGATGCCCGCGTGATCCCCAGCGTGGCCTACACCGACCCCGAAGTGGCCTGGGTCGGGCTGACCGAAGACGAGGCCAAGGCCCGGGGCATCAAGGTGAAGAAGGGCCTCTTCCCCTGGACGGCCAGCGGCCGCGCCATCGCCAACGGGCGCGACGAGGGCTTCACCAAGCTGCTGTTCGCCGAGGAAGACCACCGCATCCTCGGCGGCGGCATCGTCGGCACGCATGCCGGTGACATGATCGGCGAGGTGGCGCTGGCCATCGAGATGGGCGCCGACGAGGTGGACATCGGCAAGACCATCCACCCGCATCCGACGCTCGGTGAGAGCATCGGCATGGCCGCCGAGGCCGCGCACGGCACCTGCACGGACTTGCCGCCGCCGCGCCGCTGAGCCTGCGGCGGCCCTCGCGGGCCAGCGGTCCGCGGCGGAGGCGGCTCAGGCTTCTTCGGGCTTCGCCGCCACGCCGCCTTCGCGCAGGAAGCGGCGCGCTTGCGCCACCCAGTCGTCGCGCCTGATGCGGCCCTTGAAGGCCGTGAGCTGGCGGTCGACGTACTCGATGTCGCTGGCGTCCCACCCGGCGATCTGCCAGAAGTAGTAGACACCGATGCGATGCAGCGTCGCCTCGAGCGCCTCGGCCACGCCGATGATGCGCGTGAGGTCGTCGGGCTTGCCGTAGGCGGCGCGCATCAGCAGGTTGCGGCTGCCGGTGCGCAGGTGTGCCCGAGGCGGTGCAGGTGACGGCGCAGGCACGGCCACCGCGCGCTGGCTCAGCTGCTGCGACAGCGTGTCCAGGCGGGCATGCAACGGCCCGAGGTCCACGGCCGGGGCCATCGGCAGCGAGCGCGGCAAGGCGGCCACCGACTGCGCCAATGCATCGAGCCGGCCATGCAAGGGGCTGAGGTCGGGTGGGGCGGGCAAGGTCGGCATGGCCGGCAGGCGGGTGGCGACCACGGCTTGCTCGAGCGCATGCAGCCGTTGCAGCAGCGGCTGCAGGTCGATGGGGGCCGCCTCGCGCGGGCGCAGCGCAGCGAGCCTGTCGCCCAGGGCCTGCACCTGCGCGCTCAAGCCGCTCAGATCTACGGGCGTCGTGGGTTGCGGAACGCGGATGCTTCGCACTGCCGCTTCCAGGGAGCCGAGCCTCAGTTGAAGCGGTGCAAGGTCCACCTCCTTGGCTGCCGGCGGCGCCACCAGGCCGGCCACGCGCTGCTGCAGCGCCTGCAGGCCCGCCAGCAACGGGCCAAGGTCGACGGGCGCCGGCACCTGCGGGATGCGCAGCGCCGCGATCCGCTCGTGCAGCTGCCCGACCCGCGATTCCAGCGGACCCAGGTCCGCAGCAGGGGCCGGCTCGGGGATGCGCAGGCCGGCGACGCTTTGCTGCAGCTGCGCCAGCCGCGCCTCCAGCGGCGCGAGGTCCGGCGGCGCTGCCGGGGCGGGGAGGTGCTGGGCGGCCACGCGATCGTGCAGCGCCTGTAGCTGCATCTGCAGCGGGCCGAGGTCCATCGGCACGGGCGGCGGGGGCGGCTCGGGAATGCGCAGCGCAGCAAGGCGTTGCTCGAGGGCCGCGACCTTCGTGGTCAGCGGCGCGAGGTCGACGCGCTCGGGCTGCGGGAGGCGGATCGCCGCCACCGCATCGAGCACGGGCCTGAGGTCAGGGGCCTGCGGCAGCGGGACGTGGATCGCCCGCACCCGGTCGTCCACCGAGCCGATGCGCTGCAGCAGCGGCGTGAGGTCCACGGGGTGGCTCAGCCTTCGTTCGACGTCGGCGCGCCAGGCGCTCCACTCTTGCTGCAAGCTCGTGTGCTCGCTGGTCACGTCCACGAAGCGGCGGCGGGTCCACCAGCTGCCCCACCACGCTCCGAAGGCGAAGGCCAGCAACAGCAGCGCGGTGATCTTGGCGATCAGGAAAGCCATGGCTTGGTCCTCCTCTTTCCGGTGGCGCGCGGTGCTTCAGGGCAGCGCCTTGAAGTCGATGCGGCGATTGGCGGCACGGCCCGCCTCGTTGGCGTTGTCAGCCAGGGGCCGGCTGGCGCCGAAGCCGAGCGCCTCCAACTGCGTGGCCGGCACGCCGCGTTGCAGCAGCGCGTCGCGCACGGCGGCGGCGCGCGCTTCGCTCAGGCGCCGGTTGGCTTCCGGGTCGCCGACGTTGTCGGCATGGCCTTCGATCAGCAAGCGACCAGGGCAGCCGCGGGCGGTCTCGGCCAGCGTGCCCAGCAGCGCGGCGCTGCGGGCATCAATGGTGGCGGTGCCGCTGGCGAACTCGATTCGCGAGCTGGACAGCAGCTTGGCGAATGCCGCCTCGCAAGCGGTGGCCGCAGGCCCCAGCGCTGCAGCCGGCGCGGCGCCCGGGGACGCAGCCGCCTGGGCACCGGCCGGAGTGCCCGGCCCGAACACTCCCCGCACCGACACCGCGCAGACCTTGGGCCCGGCCCAGGTCGAGCAGGTGGCGGCGCGCGCCAGGCGCAGTGCCTCGTCGCCGGCGCGGGCGTCGGCATCGGGCGGCAGCCCCGACAGCAGCACCTCCTGCCCGCTGACGTCTGCGCGCGCCCATCCGTGACCGCGAGAGTTCAGAACCTGCCGCACCTCGCGCGCGAGGGTTGCCTCGATCTCGTTGGTGGCCAAAGGCCCGACACCGAACCACAGCACCGCGCCCAGCCCGAGCAGCGGCAGCAAGCCGTGCCAGGCGAGCGGCGCGGCGACGTCACCCTTGACACGGACCAGCCGGCGCGACGCGATGTCGGCAGTTCGGCGCGTTTGCCCGCCCAAGCCGTCTTGG
The DNA here is from genome assembly GCA_016788525.1 of Rubrivivax sp. Classification (GTDB taxonomy): domain Bacteria; phylum Pseudomonadota; class Gammaproteobacteria; order Burkholderiales; family Burkholderiaceae_C; genus Rubrivivax. The sequence continues at coordinate 2,002 of JAEUPD010000258.1, read as the reverse complement.
GCGGCGGCCTCTCTGTTCGCATTCATCGAACTCCTCCATCGGCGGCTGCGCGACGGTGCCACCGAACGCTGCGCTGTGCCGCGGCGGCCCGCGCAGCAGCCGATCCACCCAGGGAACCCCGGCGATGATGGCCGTGGCTGCGGTGGCATGGGCCCCAACGCAAGTCTGGGGCAGTTGCGAGTGGGGCGGGGCGCCGGAGGAGCGGCGCAGGTTGGCGGAGGGAGCGGGATTCGAACCCGCGGTGGGCTGTTAACCCACACACGCTTTCCAGGCGTGCGACTTAAACCACTCATCCATCCCTCCGCGAGGAATGGCGGCGCGATTCTAGAGGCTGGCCTGGGCCGCCGCGCTCTTGCGCAGCCACTCCATCAGCACGTAGTCCAGCGCACGGGCGTGCGTGCTCTCCAGCACCACCGGGGGCGCGTGCCCGGCCTCGTAGGCCTCGCGCCAGCGCAGCGCGCACACGCACCAGCGATCGCCTGGCTTCAGCCCCGGAAAGCGCAACTGCGGCCGTGGCGTGATGAGGTCGTTGCCGGCTTCCAGCTGCCGGTTGAGGAACTCCACCGTCACCTTGCAGCATATGACGTGGCTGCCCTGGTCCTGCTCGTCGGTGTGGCAGCAGCCGTCGCGGTACCAGCCGGTGAGCGGGTCGTACGAGCACGGCACGAGCGGCGTGCCGAGCACGTTCAGCGCCACCCGGGTTGCCCCCGGCCGGCGTGCGTCGCTCATCGGTGCGCGGTGCCGCCGGCCCCGGCCGGCCCGCCGGGTTGCGCGCCCTTGATGAGCGCCATGGCCGAGCCGATCATGCCGGCCACTTCGGTCATGTTGCCGGGCACGATCATCGTGTTGTTGACGCGCGCCAGGTTGGCGTAGGCCTCCACTGCCTTCTCGGCCACCTTCAACTGCACGGCGGCTTCGCCGCCGGGTTCGCGGATGGCCGAAGCGATCTTGCGGATGGCCTCGGCGCTGGCCTCGGCCACGGCCAGGATGGCGGCGGCCTCGCCCTGCGCGGTGTTGATCTCGGCCTGCTTCTCGCCTTCGGAGCGCGCGATGAAGGCCTCGCGTTCGCCGGTGGCGATGTTGATCTGCTCCTGGCGCCGGCCTTCACTGGCGGCGATCAGTGCGCGCTTCTCGCGTTCGGCGGTGATCTGTGCCTGCATCGAGCGCAGGATCTCCGCCGGCGGCGTGAGGTCCTTGATCTCGTAGCGCAGCACCTTCACGCCCCAGTTCAGCGCCGCTTCGTCCAGCGCGCTCACGACGCTGGCGTTGATCATGTCGCGTTCCTCGAAGGTCTTGTCCAGCTCCATCTTGCCGATCACGCTGCGCAGCGTGGTCTGCGCCAGCTGCGTGATGGCCACGATGTAGTTGCTGCTGCCGTAGCTGGCGCGCATCGGGTCGGTGACCTGGAAGTACAGGATGCCGTCGACCTGCAGCTGGGTGTTGTCGCGCGTGATGCACACCTGGCTCGGCACGTCCAGCGGCACCTCCTTCAGCGAGTGCTTGTAGGCCACGCGCTCGACGAAGGGGATGACGAACTTCAGCCCGGGCGTCAGCGTGCGGTCGTAGCGGCCGAGGCGCTCGACGACCCAGGCGTTCTGCTGCGGCACGATCTTGAACGTGCGGACGATGAAGATGACCGCGATGACGAGGAGGATGAGCGCGATTTCCATGAGGAGCGTCCTTGAATTCTTCGAATGGATGTTCTTCGGGTGCGGTTCTTCGATTTCGCGAAGCGCGCCTTCAGTGCCGGGGAGCGGGTGCGAGCACGAGCTGGTTGCCGCGCACGGCGACGATGGCGTGCGGGCCCGGCGTCGGCGTGCCCTCGCCCTGGAAGGCGGCCGACCAGCTGGCACCGCGGTAGTGCACCTGCGCCGAGCCGTCCTCGCCCCAGGCCCGCACGACGACCGTCTGACCGATGTCGAGGTTGACGTCACGGTTGCTCTCGGCCGGCGCGCTGCGCGGCTGGCGCGCGCGCTTGGCGTGCCACAGCGCCGTGGCCGCC
>JAEUPD010000185.1 GCA_016788525.1 Rubrivivax sp. | reverse complement strand
CAGCCTATCCGGCTTCGCAAAGGGCTTGACGCGCACAACGGTGTCTTGATTTCGCTGCGCCAACCACCCGGCGGCCTTGGCGGGCACGAGGATCGGTCGCCGAGCGCTCGTACACCGCAGCGTGTGCCTGGACAAGGCCACCGGGGTGCCCTGCGCAGCGAAATCAAGGATGCATCTGAGTGCCATGCGAAGCAGGGCACTTCAGAAAAGGACATTCGCGGAGCAGGGCACCCCGGCGGCCCGGTCTCGCCGCCACGCAAGCAGTGAGCCCCACCGGCCTCCGTCTCGATCGCCCCGAGCCGCCAGCGGCCTTGCCGCATGCGTGCACTGGCGGGCGCTCGGTCCTTCGCCGGCAGCCGGCCGTCCACGCGCGGCCGGCTTTCGTCGCGGCGGCCGCGCACCATCCACCGGCTGGCTATGCTCGCGCTCCATATGACCACCAAGACCCCCCGTTCATTCGTCGTGCGCGCTGCGCGCGGCTTCGTCGCCGTGCTCGACGGCCTGCGCCGCCTGCTGCTGAACCTGCTGCTGCTGGCGCTGATCGGTGCGGCCGCGCTGTGGGCCTGGCAGCGGCTGCGCACGCCGGCGCTGCACGACAAGACCACGCTGGTGCTCGAACTGTCCGGCAGCATCGTCGACCAGGCCCGCGGCGGTGGCGCGCGCAGCCAGGCGCTGGACAGGCTGCGCGGCCAGGGCGGCGAGTCGCACCTGCGCTTGCGCGACGTGCTGGCCGGGCTCGACGCCGCGGCGCGAGACCCGCAGGTGACGCAGCTGCTGCTGCTCACCGACGGCCTGCAGGGTACCGGGCTCGTCACGCTGCGCGAGGTGGCCGCCAGCCTCGAACGGTTCAAGGCCACGGGCAAGAAGGTGGTGGCCTGGGGCAGCGGCTACGACCAGCGCCAGTACTACCTCGCCGCGCACGCCAACGAGGTGTGGCTGCATCCGATGGGGATGGTCCTGGTCGAGGGCTACGGCCGCTGGCGCAGCTACTACAAGGAGGCCTTCGACCGCCTGGGCGTGAGCGCCAACGTCGTGCGCGCGGGCCGCTACAAGAACGCCGCCGAGACCTTCACGGCCAGCGGCCCCAGCGCCGAGACGGTGGAGTCCGACCGTGCGCTCTATGGCTCGCTGTGGGCCAGCTGGCAAGCCGGCGTCGAGCGCGCGCGCAAGCTGCCCGCGGGCAGCACCATGGCCGTCATCGACAGCCTGCCCGGGGCCCTGCAGGCGGTGGGCGGCGACACGGCGAAGTTCGCGCTGAACAGCAAGCAGGTCGATGCGCTGAAGACGCGCGACGAGATGCGCGCCGCACTCATCGAGCGCGGGGCCGCCGACGAGAAGAACAAGACTTTCCGGCAGGTCTCGTTCGGCGAATTCCTGGCGCGCCATGTGCCCGCGCCCGAGGGCAACGAGATCGTCGGCGTGGTCGTCGCGCAAGGCGAGATCGTCGACGGCCGCACCGGCCCGGGCCTGATCGGCGGGCTCAGCACCGCCGAGCTGATCCGCCGCGCACGCGAGGCCGAAGACGTGAAGGCCCTGGTGCTGCGCGTCAACTCCCCCGGCGGCAGCGCCTTCGGCAGCGAACTGGTGCGCCGCGAACTCGAGCTCACGCGCGCCGCCGGCAAGCCGGTGGTGGTGTCGATGGGTGACGTGGCCGCCTCGGGCGGCTACTGGATCTCGCTGGCCGCCGACGAGGTCATCGCCGACGAGGCCACCATCACCGGCTCGATCGGCGTGGTGGGCATGCTGCCCAGCGCCGAAGAGGCGCTCGGCAAGGTCGGCATCCGCGGCGCCGGCACCACCACCACGTGGCTGGCTGGCGCGATGGACGTGAAGCGCACGCCCGAGCCGCGGCTCGTGGCGCTGGTGCAGACGGTGATCGACAGCCTGTACACCGACTTCATCGGCCGCGTGGCCACGGCGCGAAAGCTCTCGCCCGACAAGGTCGAGGCGGTGGCGCAGGGCCGCGTGTGGAGCGGCAAGGACGCGCTGCCGCTGTCGCTGGTGGACCGCCTGGGCAGCTTCGACGATGCCGTGGCCGCGGCCGCCAGGCGTGCCAAGCTGGCCGAGGGCCGCGTGCCCCGGCTGCGCTGGATCGAGGTCGAGCCCGGGCGACTGCAGAAGTGGCTGCAGCGCCTGGGGCTGTCGCTCGAGGGTGCGGCACGGTGGGCCGCGGTCGCCGACAGCGCGGTGGCGCCAGAGGCGGCGCTTGCCGCCGCGGCGCCGCTCATGGGCCCGGCGCTGGCGGCTTCGCTGACGGGTGACCTCGGCTGGCTGGCCGAGGTGGCCACGGGCCAGCGGCCCTTCGTGGCAGCCACGCACTGCCTGTGCGCGGCGCCATGATGTTCATGGGCACCTGCACCGGTCGGCTCCAGCCGCAACAGCCGTGTGGCCCGGCACAGCGAGCGGCAGGCTGGGCCACGCGATGCTTGTTCCTCGCGGGCCGGGCCTGGGCCGCGATGCTGGCCCTGCTGGTCAGCGCGCCGGCCGCGCTGGCGCAGGACGAAGTGCCGTTCATCACCACGCCCGACCGCGTGACGATCGCGATGCTGGAGCTGGCCGGCGTCGGCGCGGCCGATCACGTCGTGGACCTCGGTTCGGGTGACGGGCGCATCGTCATCACCGCCGCGCGCCGCTTCGGGGCCAGCGGCCTGGGCGTGGAGATCGTGCCCGAGCTGGTGGTCAAGAGCCGCGCCAGTGCGCAGGCGGCGGGCCTGGCCGCGCGCACGGAGTTCCGCGAGCAGGACCTGTTCGTCACCGACCTCGCCCGCGCCACGGTGGTGACGATGTACCTGCTGCCCGAGGTCAACCTGCAGCTGCGCCCGCGCCTGCTGGCGCTGGCCCCCGGCACACGCATCGTCTCGCACGACTGGGACCTGGGCGAGTGGCGGCCCGACCGCTCGCTGACGCTGGAGGTGCCCGAAAAGGCTATCGGCCGCGAGAAGAAGTCGCGCGTGATGCTGTGGGTGGTGCCGGCACGCCTGCACGGCACCTGGTGCAGCGGCACGCTGCGCCTTCACGTGGAACAGCGCTTCCAGCGCTTTTCGGCCACGCTCGAAGAACGCGGCCGGTCGGCGCCCGTGGCGGTGTTCGATGGCCGCATCGAAGGCACGCTGGCCGCCACCGACGGCGGCCTCACCACGCAGGCCCGGCTGCGCCTGGCCGGCGACGCGCTGCGGCTCGAAAGCGCCAGCCACGCGGCCGCGGCGCATGCCGGTCGGACCTTCGCACGCCAGCCCGAACGCACCGGCGCGGGCCCGGCCGGCTGTACCGACTGACGGTTACTTGATCGCGAAGTCCTCGAGCTTGCGGCCGCCGGCCAGCGCGTCGCGCAGCCACACGGGCCGCTTGCCCCGGCCGGCCCAGGTGTTGCCATGCTCGTCGCGGTACTTCGGCGCCACCTTGCGCACGCCGGCGGCAGGAGCGGCCACCTTGCGCGGGCGCCCCGGCTTGCGGCCGGGCTTGCCGCGTGCCGCCTTGGGTGCAGCGCTGCCGCCGCCGCCCGAAAGGCCGAGGTCGGCAGCCGTCAGGCCGTAGTGGGAAATGGCTTCGCGAATGCGGGTGATCACGCCTTCGGCCTCCGCGCGGCGCGCTTTCTCGGCCTTGGCCTGGAGGTCATGGATCTGCTTGAGGTACTGCTGATACGTCTTGGTCATCGGTTATCCGAACGGTTGGCTGCAAAAGCTCCCTTGCCCTGGTGCCGCCGCGGCAAATGCGCGCGTGAAACCCGGGTGCCGGGCCCGCCTGCTGTTTCGATCGCAAAGCTTCGGCGGGCGGGATTCTAGGCACCCCGGCACATAACCCGTCATTCACGGCCGAAAATCCCGCCGAATCGGCTCCCGCGCAAGCGGCCGGGCTTTTGGCCCGAAGCCGATGCTGCCTCGTCAAAGCCTGGGTTCGCAGGCCACCTCCGTCTTCACCGAGTTGGCGATGAAGCACTTCTCGTGGGCCTGGTGGTGCAGTGCCTGCAGCGCCTGGGCGTCAGGTGCCGCGGTCCCGGCCACGAAGGTGACCCGCGGCCGCAGCACCACACGCGTCATCGCCATGCGCCCTTCGGCATTGCGCGCCATCGTGCCCGCGGCGGCGTCCTCGTAGCGCTCGACGCGGTGACCGGCGCTGGCGGCCAGCGAGAGGAACCACAGCAGGTGGCACGACGACAGCGAGGCGACGAACATCTCCTCGGGGTCGACGGCACTCGCGTCAGACAACGGCAGCGGCACCACCGACGGTGAAGAAGACGCCGGCAGCTCCACCCCACCGTCGAAACGTATCACATGGCGCCGGCTGTAGCGGTTGTCGTGGAAGGCCTCGCCCGGCTGGCGCTGCCAGACGAGGTTTGCGCTGTATTCCGACACGGGGCACCTCCTGGGTTTTCGTGAACGTGGGGCGCGGCGCCCCGCTGCGATGATTGCACCATGATCACGCTGCACTATTACCCGAGCAATGCCAGTTTCGCGCCGCACGTGCTGTTGCGCGAACTGGGCATCCCCTTCGAGATGCAGCTCGTCGACCGCGCGCAGGGCGCGCACAAGTCGCCCGGGTACCTGAAGCTCAACCCGAACGGGCTGATCCCGGTGCTGGTGGACGGTGACCTCGTGCTCTACGAAACCGCGGCCATCCTGCTGCACCTGGCCGACTCACACCCACGGGCCGCGCTGGCGCCGGCGGTGGCGGGCAGCCGCGAGCGCGCCCACTTCTACAAGTGGCTGCTGTGGCTGGCGAACACGATGCATGCGACGATGCCGCTGTATTTCTATTCCGACCGTTATGTCGACGCCGGCAACCGCGCCGGCGCGGACCAGGTCAAGGCACACGCCCAGGCCCGCTTGGGCGACTGCCTGCGGCAGATCGACGAGCTGTTGGCCGGCCACCAGGGGCCGTGGTTCCTGGGTGCCGGCTACAGCGCGCTCGACCCTTACGCCTTCATGCTGTGCCGCTGGACCCGCGGCTTTGCCGGCAGCGCGCCGGCGCGCGAGCACGCGCACGTCGGGCCGTGGCTGCAGCGCATGCTGGCCAGACCGGCCGTGCAACAGGCCATCGCCGTGGAGAAGCTGCCGCAGCCGTACGTCTGAAGGGCGGCCAGCCCCCCTGCGCCCGGTCCGGTGCGCGCCGGCGGCGTGCGCCGAGCCGGCCGCGGCCGCCGTGCGGTGCATGGCGATGCAGGACAGAGGGCAGGTACAGGGCGGGCGGCGCCCTGCGCGCCCGCAGCACCGTGGCCTACAGCGAGCCGGTGGCGCGCAGGTGCTCGAGCCGCAGCGCGAGGACCTGGCGTCGCTCAGCCAGGCGCCGGCGCAGCACATCCAGCGGTGCTTCGGCAGCAGACGCGCTCGAACCGTGCGCCTGCGGTGGCGGGTTCGCCGGTTGCGCGGGCTGCGCCATGAGCGCATCGAGCTGCGCCTGCAGCCCGGCGATCTCGCGCATCAGCTCCACTTCCGGCGGCACGATGCCTGCGTCCCTGAGGATCTTCATCGGCATGCGCAGCTCGGCCGGCGTCTGCGCGTAGCCGTCGCCGAAGTCCAGCGGCTTGCCGTAGCTGGGCGCACGCTGCAACTCGCCGCTCTTCTCGCTCTCGGCGAGGTGCCGGCCGATGTGGTCCTCGACGAGCTTGAGCCGCTTCTCGCGCTCTTCCTGCGCCTTGCTCACGCCGCCCATCTCTTCGCGCTCCAGAGCGGCAAGGCGCCGCAGCCACCGCCGCCGCAGGTCATGCCCGCTCGCCCTCGGCGTCGCCGAGGGCCTCCAGCCAGTGGCGGGTCAGCGGCGTCACCGGCTTGGCCATGCGGCGCTCGTTGACCAGCGCGCGGCCCATCGCGCGGTGCCCGCCGCCGGCGGCTGCGGCCAACAGCGTGAGGTCGATGAGGTCACGCTGCGCATGGCTGCCGCCGAAGCGCTGGGCCAGCGTGCGCACCGGGTAGATCTGCTCGCAGGCGGCGGCGGCCGCGCCGCGCTTCCACGCCAGCAGCCCGCGCATCAGCGGCAGGCCGACCTCGCGCGCCATCAGGTGGTTGGTGCGGCGCGCGTCCTCGGGCGACATGGCGCGCTCGGCGCACCGCGCCACCCAGGCCTCGGCGCGGTGCACCTCGCCCGCGCCCAGCATCGCCAGCACCGCATGCACGTCATTGAACGCGTAGTAGCCGGCGGCCTGCCCGACCCCGTGCGCCGAGCCGCTGCCACCCAGGTCCCAACCGGCGAGCAGCGCCGCACAGCGCTCGGCGACGTCCTCGCCAAGCAGGTGCAGGCGCCACAGCATCGCCGCGGCATCCACGCGCTGCAGCGTGATCTGCAGCGCGTCGCCGCTGAGGTGGCCGTCGATGACGCGCAGCACGCCGGCGATGTCCAGCGCCTCCAGCCGGAACAAGGCCTTGTGCCACCACAGGTGGCCGGCGAAGCCGTTGCCCTCGGTCCACACGCCCTGGTGCTGGCGCAGCCAAGCGCCGCCTTCCTCGAAGCGGCCCTGCATCTCCATCACGTGGGCCACGGCGTGCACGGCCCACGGTGCGCGCGGCTCGATGGAAAGCGCGCGCCGCCCCGCCTCCTCGGCCTGCGGCTGAAGGTGGCTTTCCTCCAGGCCGAAGGCGTACAGCGCCAGCACATGCGCATAGAGCGGGTCGCCTTCGTCCCACTCGGGCAGCGCGCGCGCCGGCCGGCCGCGCAGGCCGGCCGCGTCGCCGCGGTAGAAGTCCCACAGCTGTGCCCACTGCAGCGCCAGCGCATCGCGCGGGTGCTCCACCAGCCAGTCGTCCCAGATGCGGCAGGCCACGTGCCAGCGGCCCTCGAGCACCTGCTGCACGGCTTCGAGGTGCGCCTTCTCGCGCGCGCCGGCGTGCTCGAGCCGGGAACGCGCCTGCTCGAGGTGGCCGGCGGCTTCCGGCGCGAGCGCCGGCTCGGTGAGGCTGAGCAGGAAGCCGGCCTTCATGATGTGCGGCAGCGCCCAGCCGGGGTCGGCGGCGATGGCGGCGTCGAGGTCGGCGTTCGGCACGTCGTAGAACGACATCATGCGCCACAGCGCCTGCTCGGCGGCGTCGCGCGCCGCCGCGCTGGCCGTGGCGCAGGGGTTGCCGCGCAGGTCGTGGGAGGCCATGACGGCCGACTGTAGCGCGCGGGTGTGTCAGGCCGCGGTCGCTGGCGCCGCCGCGGCCGGTGGTTGCGGCCAGGGCCGCAGCGCATCGGCCGGGCGCAGCTGTTCGAAGGCGCGCGCCAGGCGCAGCACGCCGAGGTCGTCGTGCCTGCGGCCGATGAGCTGCAGGCCGATGGGCAGCCCGGCGGCGTCGTGCGCGCAAGGCACGCTGGCCGCCGGCTGCTCGCTCATGTTGTAAGGCAGCGTGAAGCCGATGTGCTGCATCGTCGTGGCCGGGTCGTTGGTGGGGCTGGCCCACTCGGCCGGGTAGGTGCCCACCGGCGACACCGGTGCGAGCACGTAGTGATACGGTTGGCAGGCTGCCACCGCAGCTTCGCGCAGCGCGCCGATCTGGCTGAAGCCGTGGAACAGCGCCGCGGTGCCGGTGCGCTCGCCGGCGGCGGCCCATTCGCGGATGTAGGGCAGCACCTTGTCGCGCCGCGCCGCCGGCAGCGCACTGATGTCGATCCAGCTGCGCACGCGCCAGAAGAGGTTGATGCCTTCGGCCATTTCCTCGGTGAGGAAGGGCACGAGCGGCACCACCTCGGCGCCCGCCATGGCGAACAGCTGCGCCGCGTGTTCGATGGCGGCGCGGATGTCCGCGCTCAGCGGCAGGCCCCAGCCGGCGTCCAGCAGCAGGCCGAGCTTCAGGCCCTTCACGTCCAGAGCCAGGTCGTTCCAGTCGACCGGCTGGAACGGCAGGCTCATCGTATCGCGCCAGTCGGGCCGTGCCAGCGCCTGCATCATCAGCGCGGCGTCGGTGACGGTGCGGGTCATCGGGCCGGCCACGCGGCCGATGTACGGCGGCTTGATCGGCACGCGGCCGTTGCTCGGCTTGAGCCCCACCACGCCGCACCAGCCGGCCGGCAGGCGGATCGAGCCGCCGATGTCGGTGCCCAGGTGCAGCGGGCCGTAGCCGGCCGCGGCGGCTGCGCCGGCACCGGCGCTGCTGCCACCAGGGTTCTTCGTCAGATCCCAGGGGTTGCGGGCCAGCGCGTGAAAGGTGGACAGGCCCGAACTGAGCATGCCGTAGTCCGGCATGGTGGTCTTGCCCAGCAGCACGCAGCCCGCCTCAGCCAGGCGGGCGGCCGGCGGCGCATCCTCGGCGGCAGGCACGAGATCGGTGGCCGCGGTGCCCAGTGGCACGGGCGTGCCGCGCGTGGCGATGTTCTCCTTGATCGTCACCGGCACGCCATCCAGCGGCGACAGCGGTGCGCCGCGGTGCCAGCGTTGCCCGCTGGCGCTCGCGGCGGCCAGTGCCTGTTCTGGCTGGTGGGCGTACAGCGCATGCAGCCGCGGCTCCCAGCGTGCGATGTGCGCCAGCACCGCTTCGGTAGCCTGCACCGGCGACAGCTCGCCGCGGCGGTAGGCGGCCGACAGTTCGGCCGCGCTCCAGCTGTGCAGTTCGGCCATCGGCGCTCGATTCACGGTTGGTTCAAAGATGGTTGGCGAGGAAGCGCGCCAGCTTGTCGGCGGCCTGGCGGCGCGCATAACGCTGCAGCCATGGCGACCACCCGAACAGCTGCCCGGGCAGGCCGAGCGCCTGGCGCGCCCAGGCGGCGAAGTCGAAGTGGTCGACGTGGCTGAGGATCAGCCCGTCGTCGTTGAACTCGAACGCCGCATCGACGACGTTGTGCACACGGCGGTCGGCGGTGCCGTACAGGTAGGTGGCTTCCCAGTGCGCGGTGCCGCGCTGGCCGTCGACGTGGAAGTCGCCCGCCTTGAGCACCCAGGCGTCGCGGCTGCGCTTGCGTGCCGAGCGGGTGAGCATGCGCCACATGCCGCCGATCTCGTGCGCGCCGTGCAGCGAGAACACCGGGTCGTCGAAGGTGGCCTGCGGCGCGTACAGCGCCTGCATGGCCTCGCCGTCGCAGCGTTCGAACGCCTGGTACAGGCGCTGGATGGTATGCAAGCGCGCCGCCGCGGCGCCGGCCTCCTCGAGCATCATGCGCTCGTCTCCTGCGCGGCCCCCGGCTAGGTCCAACTCACCGCCCCCATGTCGTTGGCGAAGATCGGCGAACTCGCCCACAGGCCCTTCAGCCCCTTGCGGAATACCGCCACCTGCGCCGGGTTCCAGAGGTAGACGTTGACGGCGTCGTCGGACAGCTGGCGCTGGATGGCCTGCCACAGACGGGCCTTCTCCTTCGCGTCGGCGGTGGCAGCGATCTGGCCGACCAGGCCGCGGAACTTGGCGCTGTCGTAGCCGAAGTAGTAGTTCGGGTCGGCGTAGGCCGTGGCGTAGTCCAGCGGTTCGACGTGGTTGATGATGGTCAGGTCGAAGTTGCCTTTGAAGGGCCCGCTCAACCACTGCGCCCACTCGACGTTCTCGATCTTCGCGTTGATGCCCACCTTGGCCAGCTGCGCGGCGATGATCTCGCCGCCCTTGCGTGCGTAGGCCGGCGGCGGCAGGGTCAGCGTCACGGCCAGCGGCGTGGTGATGCCGGCCTCCTTGAGCAGCGCCTTGGCCTTCTCGGGGTCGTGCGGGTAGACGCGGGTCAGGTCGAGATAGCCCGCGTCGGTGGGCGCGAAGTGGCTGCCGATCGGCTTGCCCAGTCCCTCCTGCGCACCGTCGATGAACGCCTGGCGGTCCACGGCATGCGCCAGTGCACGGCGCACGCGCACGTCGTTGAACGGCGCCTTGCGGTTGTTCACCGACATGATGCCCTTGCCTGCGGTGCTGCCCACCTCCACGACAAAGCGCTTGTCGGCCTGGAACTGCTTGAGCGAGGGCAGTGCGCCGAAGCGCGGCATGCCGTCGATGTCGCCGGCCAGCAGCGCCGCCACCTGGGCCGCCGGGTCGTTGATGAAGCGGAAGGTGACCTTGTTCAGGCGCACCTTGGCGGCGTCGCGGAAAGCCGGCGACCTGGCCAGCACCACCGCGCTGCCCTTGGCCCAGCTCTCGACGACGAAGGGCCCGGTGCCCACCGGCCGTATGGCGGCCTGGGCGACGCTGTCGGGGTGCAGGATGACCGCGGTGTTCTCGCCCAGGCGGAAGGGCACCGAGGCGTCGGGCTTGTCCAGCACCAGCGTCAGCGAATGTGCGTCGTGCACGACGACGCTGGAGATGTTGTCGAACAACGCCTTCCTGGCCTTGTTGGTGCTCTTGGGGTCGCGCGCACGGTCGAAGCTGAACTTCACCGCCTGGGCGTCCAGCGCCTTGCCGTCGCTGAACTTGACGCCCTTCTTCAACTGGAACGTGTAGGCCTTGCCGTCGGGCGCCAGCGCCCAGCTCTCGGCCAGCAGCGGGGTCACCGATCCGTCGACGTTGATCTTGGTGAGGCCCTCGAGCACGTTGTAGTGCACGATTTCGCCGATGGCGGCGGCCGCGCCGCTGGTGGGGTCGAGCCCCGGCGGCTCGAGCACCATGCCCAGCACCACGCTGTCCTTGCGGCGTTGCGCGAGGACCTCGGGCGCCAGGCCGGCCAGCGGCAGGCCCGCGGCCAGGGTGTGCAGGAGGGTGCGGCGGTTCATCGGCATCGGGGCTCTCCTCGGGGTCGGGAATCGTGCTGGAGGCAATTCTGCGCCAGCCGGCGGCTCGCGCCGGAGATGGGGTGGGTGCGCGCTCGTTTTCGCCGCATGACCGGCCGGCGGCGCAGGCACGATGGCCCTGTCATGCCAAGCCCCCGATGCCCCGCGCGACCCTGGCCCTGCCTGCACCTGGTGCCCGGCAGCGTGCGGGTGCTGTTCATCGTCGGCCTGGACGATGCCGTCGCCGTGCTGACCGAGCGACCGGGGCGCCTGCTCGAGGGCCTGCGTGCGGCCGCCGACCTGCTGAGCTTTCACGGCCTGGAGCGCGACGAAGATCGGCTGGACGAACTGCTTCCGTGGGCCGGTGCGGTCTGAGGGGACCCGGTCGGTTGGCCGCCGGTCGCTCAGCGCTGCGGCGCTGCCGCCAGCAGGCGCTGCGTGTAGGGGTGCTCCGGGGCGCGGAACAGCCGGTCGGGGTTGCCGCGCTCGACGACGCGCCCGTGCTGCAGCACCAGCACCTCGTCGCACACGAGGTCCACCACGGCCAGGTCGTGGCTGATGAACAGGTACGCGAGGCCGTAGCGCTCCTGCAGGTCCTGCATCAGGTTGAGCACCTGGGCCTGCACACTGACGTCCAGCGCACTGACGGGCTCGTCGGCCACGATCAACCGCGGCCGCGTGATGAGCGCGCGGGCGATGGCGATGCGCTGGCGCTGGCCGCCGCTGAACTCGTGCGGGTACTTCGTGAGGTCGGTGGGGCGCAGACCGACGGCGTCCAGCGCCTCGGACGCCTTCTCGCGCTGCTCGAGGCGGCCCGCGCCGTGCAGCACGGCCAGCGGCTCGGCCACCGTCTGCAGCACCGTGCGCCGCGGGTCGAGCGAGCCGTAGGGGTCCTGGAACACCATCTGCAGCTTGTTGCGTGCGCGCCGCAGTGCGGCGGCGTCCAGCGCATGCACGTTCTCGCCGTCGAGCCACACGTGCCCGGCGCTGGGCGGCTCGAGCGCCATGACCAGCCGCGCCAGCGTGCTCTTGCCCGAGCCGCTTTCGCCGACGATGCCCAGGCTGCACCCGGCCGCGAGCTCGAAGCTCACGTCATCCAGCGCCTGCACCTCGGGCGCCGGGCTCCACAGATGGTGGCGCGGCAGGCGGTAGCGCTTGCTCAGGTGTTCGGCGCGGAGCAGCGGCGCCGCTGGCGCCAGCGGCGTCGATGCCTCGTTCATGCCGCTCGTCATGCCGCCCGCGCCACGGGTGCGGCTGCAGCGGCGTCCAGGTGCAGGCAGCGCACGGCGTGCACCGGCGAAAGCGCGGTGGCCGGCGGCAGCGCTGTGCGGCAGTCGTCAGCCGCGCGCGGGCAGCGCTCGGCAAACGGGCAGCCGCGCGGCAGGTCGGCCAGTTCGGGCACGCGGCCGGCGATGGTGGCCAGCCGCGTGCCGCGCGCCAGACCCAGCCGCGGGCGCGCCGCGAACAGCCCCTGCGTGTAGGGGTGCGCGCGGCGCGCGAACACCTCGGCCGTGGGGCCGCTCTCGACGATGGTGCCGCCGTACATCACGTGGACGCGGTCGACGCGGTCGGCCATCACCCCGAGGTTGTGGCTGATCAGCACGAGGCCCATGCCGGCTTCGCGCACGAGTTCGTCGATGAGGTCGAGCACCTCGCGCTGGATGGTCACGTCCAGCGCGGTGGTCGGCTCGTCGGCCACCAGCAGGTCGGGGCCGCAGGCCAGCGCGATGGCGATCACCACGCGCTGGCGCTGGCCGCCGGAGAGCTGGTGCGGGTAGGCATCGAGCCGGGCATGAGCCTGCGGCAGGTGCACGCGCTCCAGCAGGCGCAACGCCTCGGCACGCGCGGCCGCCCCGCTCATCCCCTTGTGCAGGCGCAGCGACTCGGCGATCTGCGCGCCCACGGTGTGCAGCGGATTCAGCGCCGTCATCGGCTCCTGGAACACCATGCCGATGCGGTCGCCGCGCAGCCGGCACAGTGCCGCGTCGTCCAGGCCGACCAGCTCCTGGCCCTGCAGCCTGATCGAGCCTTCGATCTGCGCGCCTTCGGGCAGCAGCCCCATCAACGCCAGGGCGGTGATCGACTTGCCGCAGCCCGACTCGCCGATCAGCCCCAGGCGTTCGCCACGCGCCAGCGAGAACGAGACGTCGCGCAGCGCGTCGGCGGCGCCGCGCGAAGTGTTCAGCGTGACGCGCAGGCGCTGGACCTCGAGCAGGATCATGCGGCGACGATACCGCGCGGCACGAGGCCACGGCCCCGTCATGGCAGACGGCCGGCCCTCGACGGGGCGTCGCGGCGCGCCACCAGCCTCGAACCGGGAACTGCCGGATGCAGGCTCAGTGGACGTGGACCTGCCCGCCGACGGCGGCTGCGCGCGGGCCGAAGCCCAGCTGGACGAGCGCGGCGCGCAGCGCCTGTTGCGGCGGCGTGTTGCGCAACGGGCCGACCGCTTGCGCGAGTGCGGTGCCATCCAGCGCATGCGGCACGCGCCAGAGGTAGCTCATGCGGGCCACTTCGCGCAGCATCGGCACGAACAAGCCAGCCGCGCGCAGCACGCCCCAGGGCATGCCCCCGTGGCGCCAGCCGCGCGCCGGGCGCCAGCCGAGTTCGCCGGCCGCCGCCTCGACCGCGGCCAGCAGCTCGCGGCCGGTGAGCGTGTGGCCGGCGAAGTGCAGCTTCTCGAACCTCGGCGCATCGGCCGCGTTGGTCGCGCCGGCGCGTTCGGCCACGGCCACGAAGGCGCGCGCCAGATCGGGCAGATAGGCCCAGGCGTGCGGCACGTCCCGCGGGCCGGGGTAGACGAGCTTGCCCTTGGCGAGCGACTTCACGATCGCGATGTCGAGCCATGAGCCGCTGCCGCCGCCATAGAAGTCGCCGGCGCGGATGACCACCGCGCGAAGGGCGCCACGGCCGCAGCGCGAGCGCAGCTCGGCCTCGAGTTCGGCGCGCAACCGTCCCTTCTCGGTGCTGGGGTGCTCCGGCGTGTCTTCGCGCAGCGTGCGGGGCATGCCTTCGCCGTAGGCGTAGACGTTGCCCGGCAGCATGAACAGGGCGCCCAGGCGTTCGGCCAGCGCCACGCCATGGCGCGCCAGCGGCAACATCTGGCGAGCCCAGTCGGTGTACGGCGGGTTGGTGGCGTACACCACGGCGCTCGCGCCTGCGGCGGCGGCCTGCAAGGCCTCGATGTCTTCAAGCGGGCTCCCGACGTGAACGGCACCTGCCGGCAGTGCTGATGACGTGCGGCGCGCCTGCGCCAGCACGCGCCAGCCTGCTGCGGCGAAGGCTTGCACGGCGGCCTGGCCGAAGCGGCCGGTGGCGCCGAGGACGAGGACGGTGCGGGGGCGGGTCATTTGAGGCTCCAGTGGGGTGGTTCGATGGCCTCACTGTGGACGTCGCGGATCCATTCCGCAATTGCCGAGGAGCGCATGCGTGCTATACGTATCCGTATGGCTGACCCGAGCGACATCCGCTTCGACTGGGCGCTGGTGCCCTCCTTCCTGGCCGTGCTCGACGCCGGCAGCCTCAGCGGTGCGGCCAAGCGAAGGGGGGCGCAGCAGCCGACGCTTTCGCGCCAGGTGGCGGCGCTGGAGGCGCAACTGGGCGCGCCGCTGTTCGAGCGCACCGGGCGCGGCGTGGCGCCCACCGCACTGGCGCTCGCGATCGCCGATGCGGCGCGCCAGATGGAGGCCGGCGCCGGCGACTTGCTGCGACGGCTGGCGCGCAAGCGCGATGCCGCCACCGGCACCGTGCGCATCACCACGAGCCAGGTGGCGGCGAGCTACCTGCTGCCGCCCGTGCTGGCCGATCTGCAGCGCGAGGAGCCGGGTATCCAGATCGAGCTGGTTGCGTCCAACCAGCTCACCAACCTGCTGCGGCGCGAAGCAGACATCGCGGTGCGCATGGTGCGCCCGGCGCAGGCCTCGCTGGTTGCGCGCAAGCTGGCCGACTTGCCGATCGTGGCCTGCGCGCATCGCAGCTACCTCGCGCAGGCAGGCACCCCGCGCCGGCCGGCCGACCTTCTGCAGCATCGGCTGATCGGCTACGACCGCGACGAGACGCTCGTGCGCGGCTTCGCTGTGCTCGATTCAGCGGTGCGGCGCGAGAGCTTCGCGTTGCGCACCGACGACCAGCTGGCCTACGGGCGGCTGGTGGCCGCCGGCGCCGGCATCGGCTTTGTCGCCGCGTACAACCTGCGCTACTGGCCCGACGTGGTGGCCCTCCTGCCCGAGCTTGGCATCCCGCCGCTGCCTTGCTGGCTCGCGGTGCACCGCGAGATCCGCGGCAGCGCGCTCGTGCGGCGCGTGTACGACTTCCTGGCCGAGGCCATTCCGCGCGAACTGGCCAGGGCCTGAGGCGCCCGCCGGTCGCTGCGGCGGCACTCAGCCCGCGGCGATCTGCCGAAGCGCTTGCGCGAACACCTCGGCTGGCTGCGCGCCCTGGATCAGGTGCCGCCGCTCGACCACCACCGACGGCACGCTGGAGATGCCGGCCTGCTGCCATTCACGCTCGGCGGTGCGCACCTCGTCGGCATAGGCGCCGCTGTCGAGCACGCGGGCCGCCTCGTCGGCCGGCAGGCCCACGCCGGCAGCCAGCTCGACCAGCACGTCGCGCGCGCCGGGATTGCGGCCCTGGCCGTGGTAGGCGGTGAGCAGCGCGTGCTTCAGCTCGCGCTGCCGGCCCTGCAGCCCGGCCCAATGCAGCAGGCGATGCGCGTCGAAGGTGTTCCACACCCGCGCACGCTCACCGAAGGTGAAGCCGACCGCCGCACCCATCTCGCGGATGCGCTTGTGGTTGACGCGGATCTGCGCCTCGTCGATGCCGTACTTCTCCGACAGGTACTGCACCGTGTCCGCGCCTTCGGGCGGCATGGCCGGGTTGAGTTCGAAGGGTTGCATGCGCAGCTCGACCTCGATGTCGGGCGCCACCTGCTTCAGTTGCTCCAGCGCGCGCTCGAAGGCGTTCAGGCCCACCGCGCACCACGGGCAGGCCACGTCGGAGACGAAGTCGATCTGCAGGGTCTTCTTCATGGCGGGGCTTTCGTGGTGGGGCGGGCGACGATCAGCGCTTGCGCGCCAGTTTGGGGTCCAGCAGGTCGCGCAGGCCGTCGCCCACGAGGTTCAGCCCGAGCACGCTGAGCATGATGGCCACGCCCGGGTACACGGCCAGCAGCGGCGCGGCGAACATCTGCGTCTGCGCCTCGTTGAGCATGCGGCCCCAGCTGGGCTGCGGCGGCTGCGTGCCCAGCCCCAGATAGCTCAGCGCCGCCTCGGCCAGGATGGCGGTGGCAAACGAGATGCTGGCCTGCACGATGAGCGGGCTGGCGATGTTGGGCAGCACGTGGTCGAGCGTGATGCGCAAGGGCCCCTTGCCGGCGGCGCGTGCGGCGGTGATGTACTCGCGCGCCCACACCGCGTTGGCGCTGCCGCGCGCGATGCGCGCGAACACCGGGATGTTGAAGATGCCGATGGCCACGATGCTCATCACCAGCCCGGGCCCGTAGATGGCGGTGAGCATGATCGCCGACAGCAGCGCCGGGAAGGCGAAGGTGAAGTCGCTGGCGCGCATGACGAGCTCTTCGACCCAGCCGCGGCCTTCCGACCGCGAGGCCGAGGCCAGGCAGCCGAGCGCGACGCCGAAGACCAGCCCCATGCCCACCGCGATGACGCCGACCACGATGCTGTTCTGCGCCCCCACCAGCAGCTGCGAGGTGATGTCGCGGCCCAGGCTGTCGGTGCCCAGCCAATGCGCCGCACTGGGCGGCTGCAGCTTCTTCGGGATGTCGATCTCGGCCGGCGGGTAGGGCGACCAGAACAGCGACACGAACGCCGCCAGCGCCAGCACGGCGCTGAGCGCGCCGCCGACGACGAAGCTCGGGCTGCGCCAGGCGCGCGCCCAGAAGCCCTGACCGGAGATGGCGGTGCCGCTCATGCGGTAGCCACCCGCAGCCGCGGGTCGATCACCGCGTACAGCACGTCGACGACGAAGTTCACCACCACCACCACGGCGGCCAGCAGCATCACCACGTCGCGCACGACGATCAGGTCGCGGTTGCTGATGGCCTGGAACACGAGCCGCCCGATGCCCGGCAGCACGAACACGTTCTCGACCACGATGGTGCCGGTGATGAGGTTGGCGAACTGCAGGCCGGCCACGGTGAGCACGGGGATCATGGCGTTGCGCAGCACGTGCCGCCACAGCGCCTGGCGCCTCGAGAGCCCCTTGGCGCGCGCGGTGCGCACGAAGTCCTCGCGCATCACCTCGATGACCGCCGAACGCGTGACGCGCGCCAGGATTGCCGCCTGCACCAGCGCCAGCGCGATGGCCGGAAGGATCAACGCCTGCAGGCCCTCGGCGAGGCTGCCGCCTTCGTCTTCGGTCCAGCCCGGAAAGCCGCCGGCGCTGACCCATTGCAGATGCACTGCGAACAGCAGGATCAGCAGGATAGCGAACCAGAAGTTGGGGATCGCGATGCCCACCTGGCTGGCGGCCATCACGCCCACGTCGCCCAGCCGGTTGTGGCGCGACGCGGCATACAGGCCCAGTGCGAGCGCGAGCATCACCGTGAGCGCCATCGCCAGCACGGCCAGCGGCAGCGTGACGCGCATGCGCTCGGCGATCAGCTCGGCCGTCGGGGTGTCGTAGCTGATGCTCTGCGCGGTGCGGCCCCGCACGAGGCCGCCCACCCATTCCGCATAGCGCGTGGCGGCCGGGCGATCGAGTCCCAGCTTCTGGGTCAGCGTGGCCACCGACTCGGGCGTGGCCGACTCACCCAGGATGACCTCGGCGGCGTTGCCCGGCAGCAGCTCCAGCACCGCGAACACCACGAGCGATGCCACGGCCAGCGTGGCCAGGAAGGTGGCGAAGCGCTTGAGCAGGAATGGGCCCATCGCGATCTATGATGCCTCAAGCACCTCGCGCTGCCACTGCGCGCTCTCCTGGGTTGACCGCCATGAACGATGCCATTCCCTTCGACGCGAGCCAGACGTTCGTGGGCGGCTGCTGGCGCGCCGGTGCGAGCGGGCAGCTGCTGCCGCTGGCCAACCCCTCCGACGGCAGCGAACTCACGCGCATCGCCCGCGGCGGCGCGGCCGACATCGATGCCGCGGTGGCCGCGGCCCGCGCGGCGCTCGCCGGGCCGTGGGGCTCGCTCACCGCTGCCGAGCGCGGCCGGGTGCTTTTGAAGATGAGCGCGCGCGTGCTGGAGCAGGCCGACCTGCTGGCGCGGCTGGAAGCACTGGATGTCGGCAAGCCGCTCAAGCAGGCGCGCGCCGACGCCGTGGCACTGGCGCGCTACCTGGAGTTCTACGGCGGGGCGGCCGACAAGGTGATGGGCGAGACGATTCCGTTCGCCAATGGCTACGTGGCGCTGACGCTGCGCGAGCCGCACGGCGTCACCGCGCACATCGTGCCGTGGAACTACCCGATGCAGATCATCGGCCGCAGCGTCGGCGCGGCGCTGGCCATGGGCAACGCCTGCGTGCTCAAGCCCGCCGAAGAGGCCTGCCTCACGGCACTGGCCTTCGCGCGCATCGCCGGGGAATGCGGCCTGCCGGCCGGCGCGCTGAACGTCGTGCCCGGCCTGGGTGAAGAGGCCGGCGCAGCGCTGTCATCGCACCCCGGCATCAACCACATCTCGTTCACCGGCTCGGTGGCGGTGGGCTCGCTCATCCAGGCCGCGGCGGCCGGGAACGCCGTGCCGGTGACGCTGGAGCTCGGCGGCAAGAGCCCGCAGGTGGTGTTCGCCGACGCCGACCTCGACGCCGCGCTGCCGTTCCTGGTCAACGCCGGCATCCAGAACGCGGGGCAGACCTGCTCGGCGGCCAGCCGCATCCTGGTCGAGCGGCCGGTGTTCGACGAGGTGGTGCGGCGCATGGCCGAGCGCTACCGGGCGCTGAAGATCGGCCCGGCGCTGGATGATCTGGACGTCGGGCCGGTGATCTCGGCGCGGCAGCGCGAAGTCGTCATGGGCTACCTCGAGGTGGTGAAGGCCAGCGGCCTGGCCGTGGCCGCCGCGGCGCCGATGCCGCCCTCGTTGCCGCGCGGCGGCTACTACGTGCCGCCCACGCTGGTGGCCGAGGTGCAGCCCGACCACCGCATCGCACAGGAAGAGATCTTCGGCCCGGTGCAGGCGGTGATCCCGTTCGAGGGCGAGGCCCAGGCGCTGGCCATCGCCAACGGCACCCCCTTCGGCCTGGTGGCGGGGGTGTGGACGCGTGATGGCGGCCGCGCGCTGCGCATGGCAAGGCGGCTGCATGCGGGGCAGGTATTCGTCAACAACTACGGCGCCGGCGGCGGCGTCGAGCTGCCGTTCGGCGGCGTGAAGCACTCGGGCCACGGGCGCGAGAAGGGCTTCGAGGCCCTGTACGGGTTCTCGTCACTGAAGACGGTGGCGATCAAGCACGACTGAGACGCGCGCAACTGCAGCGGGCCGGACGGCACCGCGTGGCCGCGTGGGGCGCGAACACCTGGAACACACGGACGAGGAGACAGGCATGCGTTTGAAGGGCAAGGTGGCCGTGGTCACCGGCGGCGGCTCGGGGTTCGGCGCCGGCATCGTGCGCAAGTTCGTGGCCGAAGGCGCGCAAGTGGTGGTGGCCGACCTGAACCTCGAGGCCGCCACGGCCGTGGCCACCACGGCGGGGCCGGCCGCACATGCGGTGCGCGCCAACGTGGCCGAAGCCGGCGACGTGCGCAGCATGCTCGATGCCGCCGAGCAGCGCTTCGGCCGCCTCGACATCGTCGTCAACAACGCCGGCGTCACGCACCTGCCCGCGCCGCTGGAAAGCGTGAGCGAGGCCGACTTCGACCGCATTGTCGCGGTGAACATGAAGGCCATCTACTACGCGATGCGCGAGGCCGTGCCGCGCCTGAAGGCCAACGCACCGGGCGCAGGCGGCATCCGTGGCGTGGTGCTCAACGTGGCCAGCACCGCGGGCGTGAGCCCGCGGCCGCGCCTGGGCTGGTACAACGCCAGCAAGGGCTGGGTGATCACCGCCACGCGCGCCAACGCGGTGGAGCTGGCGCCGTTCGGCATCCGCGTGGTCGCGCTCAACCCGGTGGCCGGCGAGACGCCGCTGCTGAAGTCGTTCATGGGCGAAGACACGCCCGAGATGCGGGCGAAGTTCCTCTCGACGATCCCGATCGGCCGCTTCTCGCAGCCCGAGGACCTGGGCAACGCCGCGTGTTTTCTCGTCAGCGACGAGGCCAGCATGATCACCGGCGTGTGCATGGAGGTGGACGGCGGGCGCTGCATCTGAGTCTCGGCCTGGCGCGCGGGGCAGGGCGCACCGCCTCTCGCGCGACTCATCGCGACGCTCGATGCGCCCTCATCGCGCCCCATCCCTGCGCCCCATCCCTGCGCCCCATCCCTGCGCCCCATCACCGCGCCCATCACCGCGCCCATCACCGCGCCCCATCACCGCGCCCATCATCGCGCCACCAGCGCACGCTGGTACTGCAGCGCCTCGGCGAGGTGCGCGGTCTGCACTTCGGTGCTGCCGGCCAGGTCGGCGACGGTGCGCGCCACCTTGAGCACGCGGTGCAGGCGCCGCCCCGACCAGGCCAGCCGCCGCGCAGCGCCTTCGAGGAACGCCGCGGCCCGATCGTCCAGCGCGACATGGCGATCGAGCGCCCCCGCTTCGAGCTGGGCGTTGGCACAACCTTGCCGCGCCAGCTGGCGCTGCCGCGCCTGGGCCACCCGCTCGGCCACGACGGCACTGCGCTCGGCCGTGCCCGGCGCCAGCATCTCCTCGGGGCCGGCTGCCAGCACCTCCACCTGCAGGTCGATGCGGTCGAGCAGCGGCCCGGACAAGCGCCCCTGGTAGCGCGCCACCGCCTCGGGTGAACAGCGGCAGGCGTGGGCGGTGCCCACCGGGGCGCCCAGCCAGCCGCAGGGGCAGGGGTTCATCGCCGCCACGAGCTGGAAGCGCGCCGGGAACCGCGCGCGCCGCAGCGCCCGCGCGATGCTGATGCCCCCGGTTTCCAGCGGCTCGCGCAGCGCCTCCAGCGCCGTGCGCGGGAACTCGGGCATCTCGTCGAGGAACAGCACGCCGCCGTGGGCGAGCGAGATCTCTCCCGGCCGCGGCGGCGAGCCGCCGCCCACCAGCGCGACGGCACTCGCGGTGTGATGCGGCGCGCGCAGCGCTCGCTGCCCGAAGGGCACGCCACTGTCGCCGGCCAGGCCGAGCAGCGCAGCGCTGTCCAGCGCCTCATCGTCCTGCATCGGCGGCAGCAGGCCCGGCAGGCGCTGCGCGAGCATCGACTTGCCGGTGCCGGGCGGGCCGACCAGCAGCAGGCTGTGGGCGCCGGCGGCCGCCACCTCGAGGGCGCGCTTGGCGGCGGCCTGGCCCTTCACGTCGGCCAGGTCGTGCGCCACGCGGGCAAGCGTACCCAGGGTGTCCGCTGGGGCTGGCTCCGGCCGGCAGGCCACCAGCTCCACCGCGGCATCGCCGGGCAGCAGCGCCGCGGCCACCTCGGCCAGCGATTCGGCGGCCAGCACCTGCAGGCCGGGCACCCGCGCGGCGCTCTGCGCATCGGCCCGTGGCAGCACCAGGCGGCGCCCGCTCCCCGCTCGCCGCGCACCCAGCGCCAGCGCCAGCGCGCCGCGCACACCGCGCAGCGCACCGGCCAGCGAGAGCTCACCGGCGAACTCCATGCCCGCCAGGCGCTGCGGGTCCAGCGTGCCCGCGGCAGCGAGGATGCCCAGCGCGATCGGCAGATCGAAACGCCCGGACTCCTTGGGCAGGTCGGCCGGCGCGAGGTTCACGACCACGCGCTTGTTGTGCGGGAACGCAAACCCGCTTTGCAGCAGCGCCGCACGCACGCGCTCGCGCGATTCCTTCACCTCGGTCTCTGCCAGCCCGACCAGCGTGAACGACGGCAGGCCGTTGGCCAGCTGCACCTCTACGCGCACCTCCGGCGCTTCCATGCCGAGCAGGGCCCGGCTGTGGACGATGGCCAGCGACATCAGGCAACTCCCTTTGAGTGGCGAGGATTCTTGGTTGCACCAAGCCGCCTCGTCGGCACCAAAGGAGTGCGCCCTGAGGTGCGCGCCCGGGCAGGTGCGCCCCGAAGCGGGCCCCTGGTCTGGCGTCCATGGGTCTTCGCTGCGCCGCGCGGGCAAGGCGGGTGCGGCGCGCTGCCCGAGGGACCTCCGGGTGGCCAGCGCCCATGGCGGCGGCGCCCCGCAAAGGGGCATCCCGACCTGCGCGCGGGCCTTGGCACGGAAGCTGCTGATGGCTGCCCGACCTTCACTTCATGACCTGGAGAGTCCCGATGAAGAAGACCATCTCGCTGGCGACCCTGGCTGCCTCGGCGGCCGCATTCGTCACCGCCGCCGCCCTCCCCACTGTGGCGCTGGCCGACCTCGCGTTCAACGTCGGTGCGATCAGCGACTACCGCTACCGCGGCATCTCGCAGTCGCGGCTGAAGCCGGCGGTGCAAGGCGGTGTGGACTGGAGCGCCGGGCCGTACTACGTCGGCGCGTGGGCCTCGACGATCAAGTGGATCGACGACATCAACCCGGCCAGCAGCAACAAGGTCGAGCTCGACCTGTACGGCGGCTACAAGGGCGAGATCACCAAGGATCTGAGCTACGACGTGGGCATGCTCGCCTACCAGTACCCCGGCCACAAGCTGGCGACGAGCCCCAACACCACCGAGATCTACGGCGCGCTGACCTACGGCCCGGCGACGCTGAAGGTCTCGCACAGCCTGACCAATCTGTTCGGCTTCGCCAGCAGCAAGAACAGCAGCTACATCGACCTGAGCGCCTCGTTCGAGGTCGGGCCGGTGACGCTGGCGCCGCACCTGGGCTACCAGAAGGTGGCCAAGAACGGCGACTTCTCCTACACCGACTACTCGCTGATCGCGAGCAAGGAGGTGGTCAAGGGCCTCACCGTCAGCGGCGGCGTGGTCGGTGCCGAGACCAAGTCGATCGCCGGCACCAAGGCCTACGCCTCGCCGGCCAACGGCAAGGACCTGGGCAAGGCCGGCGCCGTGGTCGGCTTGAAGTACACGTTCTGAGCACCCGCCGGCAGCGCGCACTGCACGGAAGCAACATGAGGATTGAGCCATGAAGATGGTCACCGCCGTCATCAAGCCCTTCAAGCTCGACGAGGTGCGCGAAGCCCTCGGCGGCATCGGTGTGCAGGGCATCACCGTCACCGAGGTCAAGGGCTTCGGGCGCCAGAAGGGCCACACCGAGCTGTACCGCGGCGCCGAGTACGTGGTCGACTTCCTGCCCAAGGTGAAGATCGAGGCGGCCGTCGACGACGGCCTGGTCGAACGGGTCATCGAAGCCATCGAAGGCTCGGCCCGCACCGGAAAGATCGGCGACGGCAAGATCTTCGTCACCGCGCTGGAGCAGGTGGTGCGCATCCGAACCGGGGAAACGGGCAAGGACGCGCTGTAGCGGCGTCACCCCGCGACGCCGCTCATCACGCCTGTCTGCTCTCCGGCCGGCATTCCCTCCCACTTCCGCATCACCCCTTCCACCGCAGGCGGCGCGGCCACGCGCAGCCTCAGCCCGAGACGAGAACCATGAAGCGATTCCTCTCCATCCTGGCCTTCGGCCTGGTGCTGCTGGGCACCGGGCCCGAGGTCTTCGCGCAAGCCGCCGCGGCCTCGGCGCCCGAGGCGGCTGCCTCCGCCGCGGCCGCCGCGCCGGCAGCGGCCACCACCGCGGCATCGGCAGCAGCGCCGGCTGCCGCACCCGTGCCCCACAAGGGCGACGTGAGCTGGATGTTGGTGTCCACGCTGCTGGTCATCATGATGGCCATCCCGGGCCTGGCGCTGTTCTACGGCGGCCTGGTGCGCAGCAAGAACATCCTGTCGGTGCTGATGCAGGTGTTCGTCACCTTCTCGCTCATCACCGTGCTGTGGGTGGTGTACGGCTACAGCCTCGCCTTCACCGAAGGCAATGCCTTCATCGGCGGCTTCGACCGGTTGTTCCTGAAGGGGGTGTTCGACCCCGCCACCGGTGCCTTCGCACCGGCGGCCACCTTCAGCAAGGGAGTGGTGCTGCCCGAGATCGTGTTCGTCGCCTTCCAGGCCACGTTTGCCGCCATCACCTGCGGCCTGATCGTCGGCGCCTTCGCCGAGCGCATGAAGTTCAGCGCGGTGCTGATGTTCATGGCGCTGTGGTTCACCTTCGCCTACGCGCCGATCGCGCACATGGTGTGGTACTGGATGGGCCCCGACGCCTACACCGGCAAGGAAGTGGTGGAGGCGATGAACGCCAAGGCCGGCCTGATCTGGCAGTGGGGCGCGCTCGACTTCGCCGGCGGGACCGTGGTGCACATCAATGCCGCCGTGGCCGGCCTGGTGGGCGCCTACCTGCTGGGCAAGCGCGTGGGCTACGGCAAGGAGGCGATGGCGCCGCACAGCCTGCCGCTGACGATGGTGGGCGCCTCGCTGCTGTGGGTGGGCTGGTTCGGCTTCAAGGCCGGCTCGGCGCTGGAAGCCGGCAACAGCGCCGCGCTGGCCTTCATGAATACCTTCTCGGCCACCGCGATGGCGGTGCTGGCCTGGTGTTCGGCCGAGGCGCTGGCGCGCGGCAAGGCTTCGATGCTGGGCGCCGCCTCGGGTGCGGTGGCGGGCCTGGTGGCCATCACGCCGGCGGCAGGCAACGTGGGCATCGTCGGCGCCCTGGTGGTCGGCGCGGTGGCCGGGGTCGCCTGCTTCTGGGGCGTGAGCGGCCTGAAGCGCATGCTGGGCGCCGACGACTCGTTGGACGTCTTCGGCGTGCACGGCGTCGGCGGCATCGTCGGCGCGCTGCTGACCGGCGTCTTCAACAACCAGGCCCTGGGCGGGCCGGGGCTGGTGACCGACTGGGTGGCGGCGACGGTGGGTTCCAACGGCGTGCTGGCGCAGGTCTGGGTCCAGGCCAAGGCGGTCGGGCTCACCATCGTCTGGTCGGGTGTGGTGGCTTTCGTCGCCTACAAGGTGGTCGATCTGACGGTCGGGCTGCGGGTCGCGGAAGACGAAGAGCGCGAGGGGCTGGACATCGCGTCGCACGGCGAGACGGCCTACAACAAGTGATGTCTCGGCCCCCAACCGGGGGCCGGAATGGCCCGCCTGGTTCGAGCCGACGCGCCGGGCGCGCGGGGTCAACCGGCCGGCGGCCCGCGAGCACCAACCCGCGGCGCCGGCCGTACCGCGCTGGCCCGGCCGAGGCGATACTGGCCGCATGGTGCAACGCTGCCTGGCTGGCCGGATGGTTCTGGGTGCCCTGTGCGGGGCGCTGCTCGGTTGCGGCGGCTCGGGTGAATCCGCCACGGCCGAGCCGGTGGCCACGGTGCAGGAGGAGCAGTGCCGCTCGGCGGGCTGGCAGCGCGCGGTGGTGGTCGCGGCGGGCCTGCAGCGCCTGGTGCTGTGGAAGGCGCCCGCGGGCTGGCGTGGCGCGGCCGTCGTCGTCATGCATGGCGGTGGCGGTTCGCATACCAACTTCTGTGTGGCGAATGTGGCGCTCATCGCGCCGCAGGTTCGTTTCAGCGAACAGGCCCTCGCGCGCGGCTTCGCCGTCTTCCTGCTGGATTCGCACGACCAGGTGACCGACAACGCCGGCCGCGTGTGCGGCAAGATCTGGGACGACGAGGTGCGCACGCGCGGCAATCTGGACCTGCCGTTCATTGACAAGGTGCTGGGCGAGCTGATTCCGGGGCAGCGCCCGGCCGGCGCGGCGACGCAGACCTTTCTCGTCGGCCATTCCTCCGGGGGCTACATGACCGTGCGCGCGGCCAGCGGACTGGGCGAGCGCGTCACCGCCTTCGCCGCCGTGGCCTCCGGCGATCCTTATGGCTGGACGCGAGACTGCACGCGGCGGCCGGGGGATCGGGCCAACGTGGCCGGCGCGGGCTACGACAACGATACCGGCCTGCAGATCACGGTGCCGGGCGCCTGCAGCGCGCCCAGCTTCGCCAACGAGCGGCCCTGGGACGGTGCGACGCAGCAGCGCAAGCCGGCCTACCGCATGTTTCACCACAACGGGGACGGCATCAACGATCAGAGCTGTGTGCAGAGGGTGCGCACGCAGTTGGCGGCACGGGGCTTTCCCGAGACGGCGCCGTTCACGCTGGCGGGTGGCGCGCGCAGCGCCGACCTGCACTACTGGCTCGATGACTACAACGCGGCCATCCTCGACTTCTTCGCGGCGCACCCGCCCTGAGAACGGCAGGCCCCCAGATCCCTAGAATGGCCCCATGGTGCCGCACCTCATCACCGCGCTCACGGGTCCGATCAACGAACTCGAGGCGCGCATCCTCGAATCGATGCCGGCGATCGAGCGCTGGTTCCGGCTGGAGTGGATGGAGCACACGCCGCCGTTTTACTGCGCGGTCGACCTGCGCAATGCCGGCTACAAGCTGGCGCCGGTCGACACCGAGCTCTATCCCAGCGCCTTCAACAATCTCACGCCCGAGATGCTGCCGCTGGCGGTGCAGGCGGCGATGGCGGCGGTGGAGAAGATCTGCCCCGAGGCCAAGAACCTGCTGCTGGTGCCCGGGCCGGAGTTGGCCAATCCGTTCTACCTCACCCACCTGCAACGGCTGGTGGAGGTCTTCACCCTGGCCGGCTTGAACGTGCGCCTGGGCACGCTGGCGCGCGATGCGAAGGGGCCGCGCAAGCTGGCGCTGCCCGACGGCGGCTCGCTCACGATCGAACCGCTGCAGCGCGGCAAGCGGCGGCTGGGCCTGAAGGACTTCGATCCCTGCACGATCCTGCTGAACAACGAGCTGCGCGAAGGCGTACCCGGACTGCTGGAGGACCTGCACGAGCAATACCTGCTGCCGCCCCTGCACGCCAGCACGTCCTCGCGCCGCAAGTCGCGGCACTTCCAGAGCTACGAAGAGGTGGCCAAGCGCTTCGCCAAGCTGCTGGGCATGGATCCGTGGCTGATCCACCCGATGTACGGGCAGTGCGGCAAGGTCGACTTCGGCACGGCCGAGGGCCTGGAGTGCGTGAAGTCGAATGTCGACGCGCTGCTGACCAAGATCCGCCGCAAGCACAAGGAGTACGGCATCGCCGACAAGGCCTTCGTGGTGGTGAAGAGCGACGCGATGGGGGGCCCCGACGTGCTGACGGTGCGCGACGCCAAGGACCTGGACGATCCACAGCGCCGGGCCCGCATGAGCCGCGGTGCCGACCCGGTGCGCGAGGTCATCGTGCAGGAAGGCGTGCCCACCTACGAGCGCATCAACGACGCGGTGGCCGAGCCGGTGGTGTACATGATCGACCGCTACGTGATCGGCGGCTTCTACCGCGTGCATGCCGCGCGCGGCACCGACGAGAGCCTGGACGCGCCCGGTTCGGCCTATGTGCCGCTGGCTTTCGCCGAAAGCACGCAGCTGCCGCGGCGCGGCGCCAAACCCGGTGCCAGCGCACCCAACCGCTTCTACATGTACGGCGTGATCGGCCGCCTGGCGATGCTGGGTGCCAGCTACGAGCTCGAGGCCACCGACCCCGAGGCCGAGGTGTACGCCTGAGGCGCGCTGCGCGCCGCACTGCCCTTCGGCCGCGGCGCCACGCCGCCGGCCGGCTGCGATGAGCACCACCGCCACCTCCCGCAACCCGGCTGCGCTGGCCGCGCTGGCGCTGGCCGCCATCGGCGTGGTCTACGGCGACATCGGCACCAGCCCGCTGTATGCGCTGAAAGAGGTGTTCGCGCACGGCCGCGTGCCGCTGAACGAGGCCAACATCCTCGGCATCCTGTCGCTGGTGTTCTGGACGCTGACGCTGGTGGTGTCGCTGAAGTACGTGGTGCTGATCCTGCGCGCCGACAACAACGGCGAGGGCGGCCTGATCGCGATGCTGGCGCTGGCCACGAATGCGGTGAACCACCGGCCGCGGCTGCGGCGGCGGCTGCTGATGGTGGGCATCTTCGGCACCGCGATCTTCTTCGGCGACGGCGTCATCACGCCGGCGATCTCGGTGCTGTCGGCGGTGGAGGGGCTGGAGGTGGCCGCGCCCGGGCTGCACCGCTACGTGGTGCCGGTGACGCTGGTGGTGATCACCGCGCTGTTTGCAGCACAACGCCACGGCACCGCCATGGTGGGGCGCTTCTTCGGGCCGGTGACGCTGCTGTGGTTCGTCGTGCTGGCGGTGCTGGGCGTGCCGCACATCCTGAACCACCCGCAGGTGCTGGTGGCGATGTCGCCGCACCACGCGCTGGCCTTCGTGGCGGCGCACCCTGGCACCGCCTTCGTCGCGCTGGGGGCGGTGGTGCTGTGCGTCACCGGGGCCGAGGCGCTGTATGCCGATCTCGGCCACTTCGGCAAGCCACCGATCCGCTGGGCCTGGTTCGCGGTGGTGATGCCGGCGCTGGTGCTGAACTACTTCGGCCAGGGCGCGATGCTGCTGCGCCACCCGGAAAACGCCGCCAATCCCTTCTACGAGATGGCGCCGGCCTGGGCGCTGTTTCCGCTGATCGGCCTGGCCACGCTGGCCACGGTGATCGCCTCGCAGGCGCTGATCACCGCCGCCTTCTCGGTCACCAAGCAGGCGATGCAGCTGGGCTACCTGCCGCGGCTGCGCGTGGCCCACACCTCGATCCGCGAGACCGGGCAGATCTACGTGCCGATGGTGAACTGGTCGCTCTACGCCTTCGTGGTGGTGGCGGTGGTGATGTTCGGCTCCAGCAGTGCGCTCGCCTCGGCCTACGGCATCGCGGTGACGGTGGACATGACCATCACCACCGTGATGACCTTCTTTGTCGTGCGCTATGCCTGGCACCTGCCGCTGCCGCTGTGCCTGGCGGCGACGGGCCTGTTCTTCGCCATCGATCTGGTGTTCTTCGCCGCCAATGCGGTGAAGGTGCTGGAAGGCGGCTGGTTTCCGCTGCTGATCGGCGCTGCGATGTACACGCTGATGGCCACCTGGAAGCAGGGCCGGCGCCTGCTGAGCGAGCGCCTGCGCGACGAGGCGATCGAGCTGCCGGCCTTCATCGAATCGATCTTCATCGGCCCGCCGCAGCGGGTGAGCGGCACCGCCGTCTTCCTGAACTCCGAGAAGGGTGCCACGCCCTTCGCGCTGCTGCACAACCTCAAGCACAACAAGGTGCTGCACGCGCAGAACCTGTTCGTCACCGTCATTCACCACGAGGTGCCGTGGATCGGTTTTGCCCAGCGCTGCGAGATCGAGCCGCTGGGCCACGACTGCTGGCAGGTGACGCTGAACTTCGGCTTCAAGAACGACCCCGACGTGCCGGAGGCGCTGAAACTGCTGGAAGGCCGCGGCGTGCACCTCGAGGAGATGGAGACCAGCTATTTCCTCAGCCGCGACACCGTGGTGCCCACACTCGGCAAGGGGATGGCCCTGTGGCGCGAGAAGCTGTTTGCCAGCCTGCACCGCAATGCCGCGGCGGCGGCCGACTTCCTGCACCTGCCCACCAACCGCATCGTCGAGCTCGGCACCAAGGTCGAGCTCTAGGCGCGCGGACCTCAGGCGGCGGCCAGCAGCGGCGTGAACAGCGGGTCGTGGCGCGCCCGCGGCCGGTAGGCGCCGACCCGGCGCGCGATCTCGGCGATGTGCTCGGGCGTGGTGCCGCAGCAGCCGCCGGCAATGTTCAGGAAGCCAGAGCGGGCGAAGTCCTCCAGCAAGGCGCCGGTGACCTCGGGCGTCTCGTCAAAGCCGGTCTCGCTCATCGGGTTGGGCAGGCCGGCGTTCGGGTAGCAGCTGATGAAGGTGTCGCCCGCCACCTTGGCCAGCTCTTCGATGTACGGGCGCATCATCGCTGCGCCCAGCGCGCAGTTCAGGCCCACCGCCAGCGGCCGCGCGTGGCGCACCGAGTGCCAGAAGGCGCCCACGGTCTGCCCCGACAGGATGCGCCCGGAGGCGTCGGTGACGGTGCCGCTGACGATGACCGGCAGGCGTTCGCCGCACTCGGCCATCAATTCGTCCAGCGCGAAGATGGCGGCCTTGGCGTTGAGCGTATCGAAGATGGTCTCCACCAGGAAGAGATCGCAGCCACCTTCGAGCAGGCCTTCGGCCTGCTCACGGTAGGCGTCGCGCAACTGGTCGAAGCTGACGTTGCGTGCGCCCGGATCGTTCACGTCCGGGCTGATGCTGGCGGTGCGCGGCGTGGGGCCGAGCGCGCCGGCCACGAAGCGCGGCTTGTCGGGTGT
>JAEUPD010000180.1 GCA_016788525.1 Rubrivivax sp. | reverse complement strand
GTACATCGTGGCCTTCGACCTGGGGCGCGACGCCCAGGGCCGCTGGTGCCTGCTGGCGCAGCGCACGCAGGGCCCCTCGGGCCTGGGCTACGTGCTGCACAACCGGCTGGTCATCTCGCGCCAGTTCCCCGAGGCCTTCCGCGAGCTGCGCGTGCAGCACATCGCCACCAGCTACCGCGCGCTGCTGGACAGCGTGGAGCGGCGCGCCAGCGCGCTGGTGCCGGCCGGCGACACGCCGCGCGTCGTGCTGCTGACGCCCGGGCCCTACAGCGAGACCTACTTCGAGCATGCGTACCTGGCGCGCTATCTGGGCCTGCCGCTGGTGGAGGGCGGCGACCTCACGGTGCGTGGCGAACAGCTGTTCCTGAAGACGGTGGAAGGGCTGGAGCGCGTGCACGGCGTGCTGCGCCGCGTCGACGACGACTGGTGCGACCCGCTGGAGCTGCGGCCCGACTCGGCGCTGGGCGTGCCCGGGCTCGTGCAGGCGGCACGCGCGGGCACGGTGGTGGTGGCCAATGCGCTGGGCAGCGCCTTCCTGGAGACGCCGGCTGTGCAGGGCTTCCTGCCGGCCATCTGCCAGCGGCTGCTCGGGCAGACGCTGGCGCTGCCGGCGCTGCCCAGCTGGTGGTGTGGTGAAGCCGCGGCCTGGGCCGATGCCCGCGGCCGCCTGGGCGAGCTGGTGGCGAGGAGCACGTTTCCCAGCGGCGTGCGCACGTCGCGCGTGCTGCCGGCGGACGCCCAGGCCATCGAGGCCGACCCCGACGCCTACACGCTGCAGGCGCGGCTGCTGCTGGCGCACGCCCCGACCTGGCGCGCCGGCACGACCCCTTCGGTGCAGCTGCGCCCGGCCGTGGTGCGCGTCTACGCCATTGCCGATGCGGCCGGCCGCTGGCATGTGCTGCCCGGCGGCATGACGCGCGTGGCCGGCCGCAACGACCGGCACGGCGGCGAGAGCATCTCCATGCAGCGCGGCGGCGCCAGCATGGACACCTGGGTGCTCACCGACGGCGCGGTGGACAGCTTCTCGATGCTGCCCAGCCGCCTGAGCGTGGATGACCTGGTCGCCCGCCGGCGCCCGGTGGCCAGCCGCACCGGCGAGAACCTGTTCTGGCTGGGCCGCTACACCGAGCGCACCGAGCAGCAGGTGCGCCTGGCGCGCGTGACGCTGGCGCTGATCGACAGCGAAGCCGATGCCGGCCACGCCGAACTGCGCGCGCTCACCGAGCTGGCGGTGAGCAGCGGCCTGGTGCCATGGGGTGTGCCGGGCCTGGACCGCGCGCCGGGCCTGTTCGAACGCGCGGTGCTCGGGACGGTGGGCGACTCCGCCGGTGGCGGTGCCTGCAGCGTGGCGTTCAATCTGCGCGCCATCGAACAGGCGGCGATGGCGCTGCGCGAGCGCCTGTCCAGCGAGCACTGGGGGCTCATCGGCCACCAGCGCGAGGCGTTCTCCCAGGGCGTGCAGGTGCCAGGCGGCACGTCGCAGCTGCCCGCGCGCACGCAGGTGCTGGCCGCGCTGGACCGGCTGGCCACGCACCTGGCGGCCGCCACCGGCGCACAGAGCGACCGCATGACGCGCGACCATGGCTGGCGCCTGCTCACCGTGGGGCGGCTGGTCGAGCGGCTGTCGGGCGTGGCCACGCGGTGGCGGTGCTTCCTGGCAGCGCAGGCGCTGGGCCGCGCCGCCGGCGTGGAGCTGCTGCTGGAGCTGTGCGACAGTCTCATCACCTTTCGTGCCCGATATCAGCACCACGAAGACCTGCTGCCGCTGACCGAGGTGCTGGTGCTGGACTCCACCAACCCGCGCAGCGTGGCCGGGGTGCTCAGGCGGCTGCGCACCGAGCTGGGCAAGTTGCCCGGCTCCGGCGCCGGCGGCGCGCAGCCGCTGCTGTCGATGCTGCCGGCCGAAGGCGCGGGGATCACGCTCGACGACCTGCGTGGCCTTGGCGAGGCGGCGCTGGCCGCCCGGTTGCTCGCGCTGAGCGACGGCCTGGTGGCCGCGGCGGCGGCGCTGGCCGACGACGTGGGCGCGCGCTACTTCAGCCTGGCGCGCGGCGAGGATCGGCCGATATGACCGCGCTGGGCAGCCCTTTGGTCGATGCGGCCCGGCCGGGTCAAGCGGGCGGCAGCGCGGCCGCCGGCGATCCGCCGGCCGCCCCCAGCACGGTGCTGGAGGTCCGGCACGAGACAGAGTACCGCTACGACAGCCCGGTGTCGCTGGCCCACCACCGCGCGCACTTGCGCCCGCTGGAAGACGGCTTCCAGCGGCTGACCGCGCACACCCTCGAAATCGAGCCCGTACCGGGCTTTCGCCGCGACGGCGTCGACGCGCTGGGCAATCCGCACACCCACTTCAGCATCGCGCAGCCGCATTCCGCGCTTCGCGTGTGCGCGGCCAGCGTGCTGCAGGTGAGCCCGCGCTTCGACGTGCTGCAGCCAGGCGCCGGACCGGCCTGGGATGCCCTGGCGCGCGGCCTTCGCTACGTGGCCGGCGCCACGCTGGAGCCGGCGGTGGAGTTCCTCGCCCCTTCGCCCTACGTGCCGCGGCTGCCCGAACTGCGTGCCTACGCGCTGCCCTCGTTTGCGCCGGGCTGCCCGGTGGCCGCCGGGGCGCTGCACCTCATGCAGCGGCTGCACGCCGACTTCCGCTACGACAGCCAGAGCACGCAGGTGGACACGCCGCTGGCGCAGGCCTTCGCGCAACGCCGCGGCGTGTGCCAGGACTTCGCCCACCTGCTGATCGGCTGCCTGCGCATGCTGGGCCTGCCGGCGCGCTATGTCAGCGGCTACCTGCTGACCGAGCCGGCCGACGCTGCCGAGGGCGCCGCGCCGATGCTCGGCGCCGACGCCTCGCACGCCTGGGTGCAGGTGTGGTGCCCGGGCACGCCCGGCGTGCCGCATGGCCCGCTCGCCGGGCGCAGCGCGGGCTGGCTGAGCCTGGACCCCACCAACAACCTGGTGCCGCGCACCGGCCACGTGCGCTTGGCGCTGGGGCGTGACTACAGCGACGTGACGCCGCTGCGTGGCGTCATCCGCGGTGGCGGTCGGCACCGGCTGGCCGTGGCCGTGCGCACGCGCGTCGTGCCACCGCCCCCCGACCCCGCCGCGAGCGTGGCACGCTCGTTGCACAAGCCCTGAAGGATGCCCCTGCCATGAAGCACCCCTTCGACGAGATGCTGCTGGCCGCCCGCGCCAGCGCCGGCGCGCCGGCCGCGGACAATACGCGGGCCCATTACCGCACCTACCAGCAGTGGCTGGCGCGCCAGAGCGGCGAGGTCATGCGCAGCCGGCGCGAGGAGGCGGAGATGATCTTCCGCCGCGTCGGCATCACCTTCGCCGTCTACGGCGCGAAGGACGAGGACGCGAACGGTGGAAATGAGGGCACCGAGCGGCTGATCCCCTTCGACCTCATCCCGCGCGTCATCCCGCGCCACGAGTGGGCCGAGCTGGAACGCGGCCTCACGCAGCGGGTGGCTGCGCTGCAGCGCTTCATCAAGGACATCTACCACGGCCAGGAGATCCTCGCGGCCGGCATCGTGCCGGCCCAGCAGGTGCTGGGCAACAGTCAGTTCCGCTCCGAGATGATGAACGTGGCGGTGCCCGGCGACGTGTACTCGCACATCGCCGGCGTGGACATCGTGCGTGCCGGTCATGCCGACGGCAGTGGCAGCTACTACGTGCTGGAGGACAACCTGCGGGTGCCCAGCGGCGTGAGCTACATGCTGGAGAACCGCAAGATGATGATGCGGCTCTTTCCGGAGCTGTTCGCCATCCACCGCGTGGCGCCGGTGGCGCACTACCCCGACCTGCTGCTGGAGACGCTGCGTGCGGTGTCGCCCGCCGGCGTGAACGAGCCGACGGTGGTGGTGCTCACGCCCGGCATGTACAACAGCGCCTACTTCGAGCACGCCTTCCTGGCGCAGCAGATGGGCGTCGAGCTGGTCGAGGGCCAGGACCTCTTCGTGCGCGACGGCTTCGTCTACATGCGCACCACGCAGGGCCCGCGCCGCGTCGACGTGATCTACCGGCGCGTCGACGACGACTTCCTCGACCCGAAGGCGTTCCGCCGCGACAGCACACTGGGCTGCGCCGGGCTGCTGGACGTGTACCGGGCCGGCAACATCACGCTGGCCAATGCCATTGGCACGGGCATCGCCGACGACAAGAGCATCTATCCGTACGTGCCGAAGATGATCGAGTTCTACCTCGGCGAAAAGCCGATCCTGAACAACGTGCCCACGTACCTGTGCCGCGAGCGCGAGGACCTGCAATACGTGCTCGACCACCTCGGCGAGCTGGTGGTCAAGGAGGTGCATGGCGCGGGCGGCTACGGCATGCTGGTCGGCCCGGCGGCGACACGCGCCGAGATCGAGGAGTTCCGCGCCGCGCTGCAGGCGCGCCCGGCGAACTACATCGCGCAGCCGACGCTGTCGCTGTCGTCGTGCCCGACCTTCGTCGAAGCCGGCATCGCGCCGCGGCACATCGATCTGCGCCCCTACGTGCTCTCGGGCCGGGTGGTGCAGACGGTGCCCGGCGGTCTGACGCGCGTGGCGCTGAAAGAGGGTTCGCTGGTCGTCAACTCGTCGCAGGGCGGCGGGACCAAGGACACCTGGGTGCTGGAAGCCTGAACGGCGCCGTGGAGAACGACGATGCTGTCTAGAACCGCCGACCACCTGTTCTGGCTGGCGCGCTACATGGAGCGCGCGGAGAACACCGCGCGCATGCTCGACGTCAACTACCAGACCTCGCTGCTGCCGCAGAGTGCCGATGCGGCCGAGCAGGGCTGGCGCGGCCTGCTGTCGATCAGCGAGCTGACCGGCCTGTTCGCCGAGCGCCATCCGCGGGTGCAGGCGCAGGCCGTCATGGACTTCATGGTGCGCGACGAGAACAACCTGTCGTCCATCACCTGCTGCATCCGCGCCGCGCGCGAGAACGCGCGCGCCGTGCGCGGCGCGCTCACCACCGAGGTGTGGGAAACCACCAACCAGACCTGGCTGGAGTTCAACCGCAAGCTCGAGGACGGCGAGTTCGAGCGCGACCCCGGCGCCTTCTTCGAGTGGGTGAAGTTCCGCTCGCATTTGAGCCGTGGCGTCACCGTGGGCACGATGCTGATGGACGAGGCGCTGCACTTCCTGCGCATCGGCACGTTTCTCGAACGCGCCGACAACACCGCGCGGCTGCTGGACGTGAAGTTCCACGCCCTGGTCGGCGGCGCGGGTGCACAGGGCCAGTCGGGCCACGGCAGCCTCGGCGGCGACTACTTCGGCAGCACCGCCAAGGAGAGCCATGAGGTGGACTTCTATCACTGGAGCGCGATCCTGCGCTCGGTCTCCGGCTTCGAGATCTACCGCAAGGTGTACCGCAACGTCATCCGCCCCGAGCGCGTGGCCGAGCTGTTGATCCTGCGCCCCGACATGCCGCGCTCGCTGGCCGCCTGCATGAACGAGGTGGTGGCCAACCTCGACCTGGTGGCCAATGCGCAAAGCGTGGAGACGCGCCGCCGCGCCGGCCGGTTGAGGAGCGACCTGCAGTACGGCCGCATCGACGAGATCCTCGCCACCGGGCTGCATGCGTACCTCACGCAGTTCCTCGACCGCGTCAACGACCTCGGCGTGGGCATCAGCCGCGACTTCCTGGTGCCGATGGCGGCGTGACCCTCATGGCCATGCACACTGCCCGGATCTCTCGCCGCAGCTGCCTGCTCGGCGCCGCACTGGCACCGCTGCTCGCCGAGGCGCAAGCCGCCGAACCGCGCATTGCGCTGGTGATCGGGAACGCGGCGTACCCCACCGCGCCGCTGGTCAATTCGACCAACGATGCCAAGGCCATGGCCACGCAGCTGGCGGCGCTGGGCTTTGCCGTCATCGAACTGCGCGACGCCAGGGCGGCCGCCATGCGTGCTGCCGTGGCCACGATGCTCGAGAAGCTGGCCGGGCGCCGCGGCACGGGTCTGTTCTATTACGCCGGCCACGGCTTGCAGCTCGATTGGCGCAACTACCTGCTTCCGCTGGACGCCAACCCGGTCTCCGCCGACGAAGTTCGCGAGCAGTGCCTGGACATGCAGGTCGTCTTCGATGCCTTGCGCGAGGCCAGGACGCGCACCAACGTGGTCGTGCTGGACGCCTGCCGCGACAACCCGTTCAGCACCACGGCCAGCGGCAAGGGCCTGGCCCCGCTGGACGCGCCGGTCGGTACCTATATCGCGTATGCCACCGCGCCTGGAAATGTGGCCGAAGATGGGCGCGCGAGCGGCGGCAACGGGCTGTTCACGGGCTACCTGCTCGAGCAGCTTCGCCAGCCCGTGGCGCGCATCGAGGATGTCTTCAAGCGTGTGCGCTTCCAGGTTCAGGCGGCCAGCGCCGGCCGGCAGGTGCCGTGGGACTCCTCGAGCCTCGTCGAAGACTTCTACTTCGGCCGGTCGCCACAGGCTTCGGCCGCTTCTGCCAGCCCGACAGGCGCGGCGGCCCTGCCCGCAGTGGACCGGGACCGCGAGGAGTGGGACCGGCTCATGCGCTCCGACAGCATCGAGGAGGTCACGGCCTTCCTGCTGCGCCACCCCAATGGCCGGTTCACCGAGCAGGCGCTGCACCGCCTGGACCAGCTGCAGGGTGGCCGCATCGTGGCGCAGCCAGGGCCGCGCGAGGCCGCGCCGCTGGCCCCGGGGCGCCGCCGTTACGAAGCAGGCGACCGCCTGGAGTACCGATGCCTGGTGGGGCGGCAGAACGCGGCCGTCAAGCAGATGAAGCTGGCATGCACCTTCGCCAACGACCACATCGTCACGTGGAGCAATCTCGCGCCGGGCGCAGACCCGGTGGCCACCGACGCGCTGGGCACGGTGCAGCGCTACGAGGCCGATGCATTCGGTGGTCTGCGCCCGCCGGAGTCGATCGGTGGGCCGGCCGAGATATCGCTGGGCAAGCGCTGGCGTTCCGTCAGTCTGCTTTCCAAGGGATACGGCTTGCCCTTCAGCGTCTCCGGTTGGAAGCTGGCCACTGCGGAACTCGAGCACCGCGCGGTCGCGCGCGAGCGCATCGAGGTGCCTGCCGGCACCTTCGAGGCGTTTCGCGTCGAAGCGCAGGGCTGGCGGGTGGCCGATCGACAGGAAAGCCGGTTGAGTCGGGTGCTGTGGCTTGACCCTGCCACCATGACCGTGCTGCGCATTGACGCCACCGATCGGCCTGCCGTGGCTCACAACCCGAATCCCGAGCGGCCGTTCGATCCTCGGTCCCTCGAGCACTTTCAGCGCTTCGAGCTGGTTCACATGCATCGCATGGCGCGCTGACCATATCAGGGCATCGCCCAGGGCTTGCGCGGGATGGCGAAGTCGAAGCGCCAGTAGGCCTTCAGGCTGCGCAGCTGCACACGCACCGCCTCGGTGCCGAAACTCAGCACGCCGTAGTTGCGCCGCTCGCCGCCAAATACCAGGCCGCGGCGGGCGACGCCCGAGGTGACGATCTCGATTGTGCCGCTGTCGTCGTAGGCGGCGTTGCGGTGCACGTCGCCCGACAGCACGAGCGCTGCCGGATGTGCGGCCAGCAGTTGCCGCAGGCGCGTGAAGGCCACCGGGTACTGCTCCCAGCTCTCGTCGCCGAAGGCGTGCAGCGTGGTGCTCGAGGCCAGCACGAGGTAGGGCGCGGCCGACTGCCGCACCACCTGCTCCAGCCACTGCCACTGCTGCGCGCCGAGGACGGCGTCGCGGTCGTGCGCCGAGCGCGCCGGTTCCCGGCGGTAGAAGCGGGTGTCGGCCAGCACCAGGTCCACCGGCCCGAGGTGGTGCACGCGGTACACGTCGGCGCCGGTGCGCGCGGGCGCGAAGGCGGCCACCAGCTCCTGGCGTGCCGCTTCGCGCAGCGCCGGCGGCACATCGCCGCCGTAGCGGTTGTTGCCGAGGAAGTCGTGGTCGTCGTAGATCGCGGCGACCAGCGCCTTGCGCTTGCGCAGGCTGGCCAGCAGCGAGGCGAAGTGCGGTTCTTCGAGCTGCCGCCGGTACAGCGCGCGCAACTCGCCGGCCAGGCGCTCGGGGTCGTCGTGGTGGTCGTGGTCCAGGTAGATGTTGTCGCCCAGCAGCAGCAAGGCGTCGGGCCGTTCCGACTCGATCTCGGACCACACCGTCTGCGAGGGGATCGACTGCAACTTGCTGCACGAGGCGGCGACCAGCTTCATCGCGCGCGTCTCCTGGGATGCCGGCACGGAACTCGGGCCGGCAGGCTAGGCGGCGCCCACCGGGCGCGCATCCTCAATCGAGGTCACGCCGTCGCGGGCCAATGGACGGGGTATCCGCAGGCCCCGGGTCCCGTTCGACCTCGCGCCCCCAATAGCATGGCCCCGCGCCGCACTGCCGACCTGCGGGCTGCGCCCAGGCGCCGGATGCGGTGACCGCCGGTCTGAATCGGCCGGCTTTGCTTCTCTTTACGCGCCAACCGTCAACCGTGGCGACGGACCTGCCGTTGCGCGGCGATGGACCGTTCCACCTCTCCCAAACCGCGCGGCGCGGCAACCGCCACCTTGCCTGCCTTCCGCCATGCGCCCGAACCCACCCCGCCGGCTGCGTTGCCGCTGCCGCGCACGCCGCGCCGGCCACGCTGGCCTGGGTTGGCCGCAGCCGGCGTGGCCGTGCTTCTGGCCGGGTGCGTGGTGGCCCCGCGGCCTTACCACCACCCGTTCCCGCGGGTGCGCGTGTGGATCGGCGGGCCGATCTGGTTCGTGCCGGTGGCCGGCTACCGGCATTCCGATGGAGCCTATGACCGCGATCGCTACGAGTGCTACCGGCAGGCGGTGCGCGAAACCGGGCTCGACCCCGGCGGCTTCAGGCCCGTGCAGGAGCCGGCGCCGGCCTCCGGCGGCGGTGCCGAAGTGGCCGCGGGCGCCGCGGTGGGTGCGGTGGCCGGCGGCATCGTGAGTTCGTCGCGCAACGCGGGTGCGGGCATGGTCATCGGGGCCATCCTGGGCGCCGCGGCCGGCGCGGCGGCACAGGATGCACGGGAGCGGGCCGAACGGGCTGAGCGGGCCGAACGCGAAGCGCGCGAACCGCGCGCGCGTCGCGATCGGCCCGACGAGATGACGCGCGAAGAGCAGCGCGAGTTCCGCCGCGCCATGAGTGAATGCATGGAGCGGCGCGGCTACCGGCCGCGCGATTGACACGGCACGCCGGCCCGTGGTGCGGGCTGCGTGTCTCCTTGCGGCGCGGGCGCGCCCCGGGTTTCCTAACGCCCCGCCTTCAGTGCCTGGGCCAGTTCGATGACGGCCATGGCGTAGTAGCTTGACCAGTTGTAGCGCGTGATGGCGTAGAAGTTCGTCGTGCCGGCCAAGAAGGTGGCCGCTGCGCCGCCATTCTCCAATTCGACCAGCGCAAGCAGCCCGTCGTGGCCCTGCGCGCTGGCCGGCAGGCCGGCACCGCGCTCGGCCATCTGCTGCGCGCTGAAGGCCGGCACGATGTCGCGTTCGCGCAGCGCGGCAAGGTCGCCGGGGTCGGCGGGCGGGGTGGCCGCGAAGTGGGTGGGCAGGCCGGCCTTCCAGCCGAACTCGGCAAGGTAGCGCGCGACACTGCCGACCGCGTCCGAGGCGCTGGCGTCCAGGTCGATGCGGCCACTGCCGTCGAAGTCGATGGCGTAGCGGTTGATGCTGCTGGGCATGAATTGCGGCAGCCCCATCGCGCCGGCATACGAGCCCAGCGGCGCCAACGGGTCGCGCCCTTCGCGCGCGCACCACACGAAGAACTCGGCCAGTTCGTCGCGGAAGAAGGCGCTGCGGTCGCGCCGCCCGGGCGGGAAGTCGAAGGCCAGCGTGGCCAGCGCATCGATGACGCGAAAGCTGCCCATCACGCGGCCGTAGAAGGTCTCCACGCCGACGATGCCGAGCACCACCTCGGGTGGCACGCCGTAGCGCGCTTCGGCCTCGTGCAGCCAGCGGTCGTGTGCGCGCCAGAACGCCAGCCCGGCGCCGATGCGTTCTGGCTCGACGAAGCGCTCTCGGTAGGCACGCCAGTTCTTCGCCGTGCCGGCCGGCGGCGGCATGATGAGGCGCCGCACGGCGTCGCTGCGGCGAGCGTGCGCCAGGCGGTTGAGCAGCCAGCGCCGCGGCAGCTGATGGCGCTGCGCGACCTCGGCGGCGAACGCTTCGAGCGTCGCAAGGCCGGTGTAGCGCGCGCCGGCCGGGTGGCCGGCGGCAGCGCCCGCATGAACGCCAAGCGCCGTGCCGGCCGCGCCCCAGGCCGCGGCGGCGAGCAGGCGACGGCGTTCGGGCAGGCTTGGCGTCGGCATGGACGCCATTGTTGCCGCTGCCCGCGCCGCGCAAGCCCGCGCGGGGTCGTGTCGTCATTGCCTGCGCCTTCACCGCGCTTCGCCGCCGCGTGCGCCGGCGCGCGCAGGGGTCAGATCAGCGTCGAGCTGCGCGCGGTGTCGGCGTAGGCGACGCGCGC
The DNA here is from genome assembly GCA_016788525.1 of Rubrivivax sp. Classification (GTDB taxonomy): domain Bacteria; phylum Pseudomonadota; class Gammaproteobacteria; order Burkholderiales; family Burkholderiaceae_C; genus Rubrivivax. The sequence continues at coordinate 26,703 of JAEUPD010000180.1, read as the reverse complement.
CACCTCGCGTTCACCCATCAGCCTGAGCAGTGCCGTCTGTTCCAGCGGCTTGCGCAGGCAGGCGTCGGCGGCGGGCAGGGCACGCTCCAGCAGCGCCGCCAGCGCGTTGGGGTCGGCCAGCAGCACCACGGTGGTGGCCGGCCGGTCGGCGGCGGGTGACGGGACTTGCTTGGCCAGGCGGCACACCAGCAGCGCGTCCAGCCCGGGGAGTGCCGGGTCGACGAACACGTAGTCATGGAACCGGGTGGTCAGCAGCCGCATGGCGTCGTCTGCCTGGCCGGCGAGGTGGATCTGGAAGCCGAAGCGTTGCAGCTGCGTGGCCACCATCCTGAGCGTGGCGGCGTCGTTGTCGACGACGAGGATGTGCTCCATGGGCAACCTCGTGGTGCGCGAGTGCCGGCGATCGATGTCGGGGCGCTCGAGGGCGGCGCTGGTGCCACGGCGCGCGGCGCAAGCCGCCTCGGCGGCCATCGCCCGGGCGTCGATGTGGGCCGGCAGCGTGGCGGTACGGAAAGCCAGTTCGTCCAGCACTCGCTGCACCTGGTCCTCACCGCGGGAGGGGCGCGCCAGTGGGGCCGGCGTGGGCCGCGGCAGTGCGGGGGCAGGCGGGCGGGGGCTTGCCGCGGCGCTGGCCGGTGGCTGCGCCGGTGCTTCGTCGACCGCGGTGGCCAGCCGCGCGGTGGTGCGCGGGCGTGCGCCAACCACGGTGTCCAGCGCACGCATCACCAGCAGCAGGTTGATCGGCCGCGGAAGCTGCAGCGCCGCGCCGTGGTGCACGGCCTGGCCCAGCAGCACGCTGCGCGGCAGCAAGCCGGCATCGACCAGCAGTGCCATCGCCTGCGGGTCGTCGGCGTCGGCCACCGCGCAGTCGGCGTTCAGCAGGTCGCCGGTCAGCTCGTAGCCCGGTCCGTGCTCGCGGCCCAGCGCAAAGAAGGCGGCGAACGAGCGCCGCTCGAAGGCATTGAAGCCCAGCAGGGCCAGCAAGGCAGGAGGGGCGGACATGGGCTCGTTGGCTGCATGGCCTGCGGCTCGGGCGCAAAGGCGGCCCGGGCGCGTTCGGCTCGATGGGGTATCGGCGCTGCGGGCGCACGCCTGAAGCCGGCTGCAGCCGGCGGCGCCACGTGCCGCCGAGCACGTGCCAAAGCGCACGTGAAGTGCCGACCCAGGCCCATGCCGCGCGCTCCGGCCGGCTGCACGATGTTGGCGGCATCGGCGAGGCAGCAGCGTTCCAGGAGCGCGTGAGCGCGATGAGTGGCTACGCCCCTGACCCGCCACGCGGGTGAGTGGTGCAGGCTGGCGCGGCCGAGTGCCGCCCGTCGCGCCCCGCGCGAAGGCGTGCCCGCGCGCAGGCCCGGCCACACGTAGCGGCTGCGCAGGGATCTCGAGGTGCCGTCGATGGCACTCGGCGCTCGGCCGCTGCGCTGCGCGGCCCCACACCAGGAGCGCAGCCGTGGATCTCTACGGCAAGGGCCTTGCCACCCGCCGCGCGGTGCTCGGCGGTGCCGGGTGACGCGGTGTGCGCGCGCGAGCACGGCGGCGGGTCCTGCGCCGCGCCAGACCAAAGCGGCTGCCGACGGGCGTTGACACGCGACTGACGGCCGACGCATGATCTTCGAGACATGGTTTTCGACGAATGAGCGAAGCTGCGCTCGAACGCACGAGCGAAGCAGCGGCCACGGCCGCCGTCGACGCGCGCCCGCTGCGCCGGCGGGCCGCCATCTGGGCGGCCACCTGGGCGGCGATTGGCCTGTACTTCGCCTGGACGCTGGCGACCAGCTGGCCGTATGCCGGCCATTGGTCGCAACTCGGGTTGCTGCTGGCGCTGTGCGGCGTGTTTTTTCGCGCGTGGGAGCTGGTCCACCTCGCGCGCGCGGGGAGCCGGCTGGCACGCTGGCGTCGGCTGGGCGTGCGCGTCGCAACCATCGTCGCCGGCGTCTTCGTCGCCGGTGGCCTGTGGCAACTGCTCGAGCAGGCGAGCATGGCGCGCTTCGAAGCGGCGCTCGCGCCGCTCGTCGCACAGGTGCATGCAAGCGCCGCATCGCCCTGCCCGGCGCCAGGCAAGTACGCGCCGCCGCCCGAAACGGCGAGCTATCTGCGCTCGAGCGGCTGGCGCGGAGTCAAGCTCCCGGGTCGAGTGCACTGGAACGCGCAGCGCTTCGTGGTGGCCCTGCCTGGCGGCTCGATGGACATCGACGGCAGCACGATCTGGTACGACTCGACCGCGCGACGCTGGGCCAAGTTCCACAACGACCTCCGCAGCGATGCGTTCACGGCGCTGGTCGCGACACTGCAGGAGTGCCCACCACTGCCGCCGTGAACAATCAGCGCGAAGTTGCGTGAGCGGCAGCTCAGGAAAGCAGAAAGAGCAGCTTCGCGGGCGCGCAGGGCTTCGTTGGTGAACGCGGGCCGAGGTCGATCGCGAAGGGGCCTCAGGTGGAGGTGGTCAGGGCGCCCGCGGCGGCCCGGCGCGCCGCGGCCCGGAACTGCGGCCACCAGCGCCGCGCCAGCTCGCGCGAGGCGGTCTGCTCGGCGTAGCGCAGGCGGTCCAGCGCCTCCAGCTGGGCAGCCAGCGCCTCGCCGGCCGCACCCAGGCGCTCGCGCACCCGTTGCGCACGGGTGCGCGGCGGCTCGTGCGGCTGCACCGCCACGCCCAAGGCTGCCAGGCGCTGTTGCACCTGCCGGGTCAACCGCACCCAGGGGTCCTGCCGGTGGCGGTCCCACCAGGCCCAGGCGGCACCTGCAAGCGCCAGCAGGCACAGCGTGCCGACCAGCAGCGTGGCCATGTCCTGCCAGCTTGGCGCCGTGAAGCCCAGCGCGCGCATGAAGTCGAACTGCTGCGCGCGCGAGTAGCTCAGCACCCACAGGTTCCAGCGGTAGTTCACCACCTCCCAGGCGTTGCGCAGCCGCTGTGCGAGCGCCGGGTCCAGCGTGCGCAGCGCGCCGGCCATCAGGCCCGGCGCCGGAGCCAGGCTGCGGCCGGCCTGCACGCGTTCGGGCGACACCGCCGCCGTGGGATCCACGCGCACCCAGCCGCGGCCGGCCTGCCAGTACTCGGCCCAGGCGTGCGCATTGCGCTGGCGCACCACCCACCAGCCGTCCTGCGCCTCGGGGTCGACGCCCTGGTAGCCGGTGACGATGCGCGCGGGTACGTCCAGCGCGCGCATCACCACCACGTAGGCGGCGGCGAAGTGCTCGCAGAAGCCGAGCCGGCGGTCGAACCAGAACTGGTCGATCGCGTCGCCGTCGTAGCTGCCCGGCTCGAGCGTGTAGGTGAAGCCGGCGGTGCGGATGTGCTGCAGCACGGCCTGCGTGAGCGCGGTGGCGTCGGCGCGCTGCAGTTCGGGCCGCTCGCGCAGCTCGGCCGCCCAGCGGCGCGTGCGCGGGTGGGCCGGGGCCGGCAGGTGCATGAAGTCGCGCAGCCCGTTGATCGGCTCCAGCGGCCCGTGCCCGAAGTCCAGGTAGGCCGTGGCCTGCAGCCGCAGCCGTTCGGTGATCGGCCGGTCGGCCTGCCACTGCAGGTCGGGCCGCAGGCCGAACAGCCACCCGTCGGCGCGCGGCGCGTTGCCCGGGCGCTCGGGTGTGGCCTCCAGCAGCGGCACCACCGGCAGCCGGCCCGGCTCCAGCGTCATCTCGTAGCGCAGTGGCTCGCCGCGCGTTACCAGTTCGGCGCGGGTGCGCTGCAGCGGGGCCACCGTGGGCACCAGGCGCGTCCATTCGCGCCCGTCGGTGGTGGCCAGCACCGGGCCGCGAAAGTACAGCTGCCGCGCCGGCGGCTGGTCGCCCTCGAAGCGGATGCGAAAGGCCACCGCGTCGTCGTTGGCCACCTCGGCCACGCCGCCCAGCCGCATCGTGCCCGACAGCCCCGTCTTGCCCGCCGCGTCCTGCGGCAGCCCCCACAGCGGCCCGATGCGCGGGAACAGCACGAACAGCAGCGCCATCAGCGGCAGGCCCAGCACCGTGGCGCGCGCGGCCACCGCTGCCGCCCGCGCCAGGCTCGGCCGCCCCACGGGCATGTGCGCGAGCACCAGCGCGGCCAGCAACGCCCACAACGCCATCAACATCCACAGGCCGGTGAACAGCGACTGCGAGTACAGGAACTGCGTCAGCACGAGGAAGAAGCCGAGGAAGAACACCACCAGCGCATCCCGCCGCGCACGCAGCTCCAGCGTCTTCAGCGCCAGCAGCGCCACCAGCAGCGTGACGCCGGCCTCGCGGCCGAGCAAGGTGCGCTCGCTCCAGAAGGTCAGGCCCGCGGTCAGCAAGAGCAGGCCCCACATCACCCAGCGCCCGGGCATCGCGGCACCGCTGAGCGCCAGCCTCGCGCGCCAGACCAGCACGCCGGCGACCAGCGCACTGCACCAGGGCGGCAGGTGGTCCACGTGCGGCGCCACCGTGAAGGCGATGATCGCCAGCACGACGAGCGTGTCGCGGGTTTCGCGCGGCAGGTTGCGCAGGCCGGCGGGCAGCGGGCGCATCACGTCACAGGGTGGCCAGCGCGTCCAGCGCGGCCAGGCGCTGCCCTGCACCGGCGGCGGGTGCCATCTCGCGGCCCGGCAGCCGCAGCCCGAAGGGCAGCTGCGCATGCTCGGCGGCCAGCACCCACGCCGCCAGCCGCGAAAGCCGCGGCTCGGTGCCGGCCATCGCGGTGGCGCTCCAGTCGAGCCACACCTCGCCGCGGCCGGCGCCGGCAGTGTCGCGGCTGACCAGCTCGTTGCTGCGCGCCACCTTCTTCCACACCACCTGGCGCATCGTGTCGCCGCGCTGCCAGGGGCGCACGCCGTCGAACTCGCCGCCGGCGTGGCGCGGCCGGCCGGTTTCGTCTCCGGGCTGGCCGGTGCTGGTGGGCAGCGGCGGCACATCGGCCTCCGGCCGCGGCCAGGCCAGCACACGCGCTGCCGGGCGCCACACGGTCCAGGCGCGGAACAGGCCGAACGGGAACACGCTCTGCACCACCAGCGTGGGCACGGCGTGCCAGCCGCGCACCGGCGGCACGAGCGCGAGGTGGATGGTCTGCTGGCCGCCCGCGGGCACGTCGCACCAGGCGAGCGCGCCGCTGCCGGCCAGCGCCGCGTCTTCGAATCGCAGCGCCAGGCCGTGCCGCGCGCCGCCGGGGTTGGTGACCACCACTTCCAGCTGCGCCGGCTCGCCGGCGAACACGCTGGCCACCGGCTTCAGGTGCAGCGTCAGCCCGCGCAGCGTGGCGTGCGTCATGTGCATCGAGACCACGCCCGCGCCGGCCAGCGCGAAGGTGAGGGCGTGGCCGAGGTTGAGCTGGTAGTTGATGGCCGCCAGCAGCATGACCACCAGCGTGAGCGCAAACACGAAGCCCGCGCGCGTGGGCAGGATGTAGATGTTGCGCTGGCCGAGCACCCAGGTGTCGGACAGCGGCAGCCGGGCCTGCCACCAGCGGCGGAACTGCTGGCGCGGCGACAGCCGACCGAGGATCGAAGCGAGCCCGGCGTGCGACAGCGGCGCGGTCGGGGCGTTCACGCCACGGGAGTCGCTTCGATCATCGCCTGCACCTGCTCCACCGCGCCGCGGCCGGCGCCGGCCGCGGGCACCAGCCGATGCGCGATGGTCTGCGGCAGGATGGCCTGCACGTCGTCGGGCGCGACGTAGTCCCGCCCGGCCATCAGCGCGCGCGCCCGCGCGGCGCGCAGCACGGCGATGCCGGCGCGCGGGCTCAGGCCTTCGGCGAACCAGCGCCCGTTGCGCGTGGCGGCGATCAACGCCTGCAGGTAGTCCAGCAGCGCCTCGCCGGCGCGCACCGCCAGCACCGCCTGCTGCGCGGCGGCCAGCTCGGCCGGTGCCAGCACCGGCGCGAGGTGCCTGGCGGCCTCGCGGCGGTCACCACCGGCCAGGAGCGCGCGCTCGCTGGCGCGGTCGGGGTAGCCCAACGTGATGCGCATGAGAAAGCGGTCGAGCTGGCTCTCGGGCAACGGGTAGGTGCCCAGCTGGTCGCTCGGGTTCTGGGTGGCGATCACGAAGAACGGCGTGGGCAGCGCTCGGGTCTCGTTCTCGAGGGTGACCTGCTGTTCCTCCATCGCCTCGAGCAGCGCGCTCTGGGTCTTCGGGCCGGCGCGGTTGATCTCGTCGGCCAGCAGCACCTGCGCGAACACCGGGCCGGGGTGGAATACGAAACGGTCCTGCGCGCGTTCGAACACGCTCACGCCCACCAGGTCGGAGGGCAGCAGGTCGGCGGTGAACTGCACACGGCGGAACTCCAGGCCCAGCGACATGGCCAGCGTGTGCGCCAGCGTCGTCTTGCCGACGCCGGGCACGTCTTCGATCAGCAGGTGGCCGCCGGCCAGCAGGCAGGCAATGCAGTCCTCGACCTGCGGGCGCTTGCCCACGACGATCGTGCTAATCTGATCCACCAGGGTCGCGAGGCGTCGCGGCCACGCCGAGGCCGCGCTGGCCGGGGTTCTCGGCGCCGCTGCCGGCGTGGCCGGCGTAGCTGGCATAGCTGGCGTGGGGGTGGCCGCGTCCGACGGCGGCGACTTCTTCATCAGCACACGCAGATCCATCGCCCCACCATACCCGAAAAGCCCGCTCCGGAAACCTCGGCGTCCGCCCATGAACACCCTCTTCTTCACCCATTCGGCCTGCCGGCAGCACGACATGGGCCAGGGGCACCCCGAGTGCCCGGCGCGGCTGGACGCGATCAACGACCACCTGCGGGCCACCGGGCTGGACCTGGCGCTGGAATTCCGCGACGCGCCCGAGGCCAGCGCCGAGCAGATCGGCCGCGCCCATGCTGCCGGCTACGTGGCCGGCGTGACCGACCTGCTTCAGCAGGTGCAGATCAGCGGCGAGGCGCGCCACCTCGACCCCGACACGGTGGCCTGCCCGCACACGCTGGCTGCGGCGCTGCGGGCGGCCGGGGCGGCGGTGGCCGCCACCGACGCGGTGATCCAGGGTGCGGTCGCGCGCCAGCCGGTGCGTGCCTTCTGCGCCGTGCGGCCCCCCGGCCACCACGCCACGCGCGACGAGGCGATGGGTTTCTGCTTCTTCAACAACGTGGCCGTGGCCGCGCGCCACGCGCTGGACGTTCACGGCCTGGAACGGGTGGCCATCGTCGACTTCGACGTGCACCATGGCAACGGCACCGAAGACATCATCGCCGGCGACGAGCGCGTGCTGATGGTCAGCTTCTTCCAGCACCCGCTGTACCCGTACAGCGGCGCGGTGCCCAAGGGCACCAACATGATCAACCTGCCGCTGCCGCCGTACACCCGCGGCCCGGCCATGCGCGAAGCGGTGCAGCGCCAGTGGCTGCCGGCGCTGGAGGAGTTCGGCCCGCAGATGATCTTCATCTCGGCCGGCTTCGACGCGCACCGCGAAGACGACCTCGGCCAGATGGGGCTGGTGGAGGCCGACTACGAATGGATCACGCGGCAGCTGGTCGAGTTGGCCAACCGGCACGCCCAGGGGCGCATCGTCTCGTGCCTCGAAGGAGGCTACAACCTCGGCGCGCTGGCGCGCAGCGTGGCCGCGCACGTGCGCGTGCTGGCCGACCTGGCCTAGCCGGATGACGCCGCGCGCGCTTACCGCCGAGGAGTTCTGGCGCCTGCTGCAGGCCTTGCAGCGGCCTGCGGCGCTGATCGAGCTGGCGGTCTTCGTCGGTTGCCTGGCGCTGGCCTGGGCGCTGGTGCGCCTGCTGCGCGGCCGCCAGCCGCGGCCCGGCTCGGTGTGGTTCGGCGAAGGCATCGTCGATGGCGTGCTGTTTCCGGTGCTGGCGCTGAGCGCCGCGTGGGTGGCGCGCTGGGCGCTGCTGAGCTGGTGGCCCGAGGTGCCGCCGGCGGTGTTCAGGCTGGTCGTGCCGGTGATGCTGTCGCTGGTGGTCATCCGCCTCACGGTGCGGGTGCTGCACAAGAGCTTCCCGACCTCGGCCGTGATGCGCGTGGTGGAGCGCTGGGTGTCGTGGCTGGCGTGGCTCGCCGTGGTGCTGTGGATCACCGGCGTTCTGCCGCTGGTGCTGCAGGAGCTGGACGCCATCCACTGGAAGATCGGCAGCACGACGATCTCGCTGCGCAATGTGCTCGAAGGCGCGATCGCCGCGGTGGTGGTGCTGGTGCTGGCGCTGTGGCTGAGCTCGGTGTTCGAGGCGCGGCTGCTGGCCGGCGCGCACGAGAACCTCTCGGTGCGCAAGATGGCGGCCAATGCGGTGCGCGCGCTGCTGCTGTTCCTGGGGCTGATGTTCGCGCTGTCGGCCGCGGGCATCGACCTCACGGCGCTGGGGGTGGTGGGCGGCGCGCTCGGCGTGGGCATCGGTTTCGGGCTGCAGAAGCTGGCGGCCAACTACGTCAGCGGCTTCGTCATCCTGGCCGAACGCAGCATGCGCATCGGCGACATGGTGAAGGTCGACAACTTCGAGGGCCGCATCACCGACATCACGACGCGCTACACCGTGATCCGCGCGCTCAACGGCCGCGAGAGCATCGTGCCCAACGAGATGATGATCACGCAGCGCGTGGAGAACAGCTCGCTGGCCGACCGCAAGGTGGCGATGACCACCACCGTGCAGGTGGCCTACGGCACCGACCTGCAGGCGCTGATGCCGTTGCTCGGCGCAGCGGCAGCGCGCGTGCCACGGGTCATCACCGACCCGCCGCCCGGGGTGCAGCTCACGGGCTTCGGCTCCGATGGCCTGGACCTGACCGTGGCGTTCTGGATCGCCGACCCGGAGAACGGCCAGAACAACGTGCGCAGCGACGTGAACCTGGCCATCCTGCGCACACTGAACGAGGTGGGTGTCGCGATTCCCTACCCGCAGCGCGTGCTGCATCGGGCCTAGGGAGAGGGCGGCGCAGGCCATGAGGACCGAAGGCGGCTTCGGTGCGCGGTGCGGGGCCCGGCCGCCTCGGAGGTCCGGGGCGCTGGCTTGGGTGCTGGCTGCCGTGCTGGTGGCCGCCCAGGCGCTGGGCTTGGCGCACCGCGTGCAGCATGGTGCCGGCGGCGCCGGTGCATTCGCTGCGCAGGGTGCCGGGTCGCATGCCCACGCGCACGGGCACCGGACTGGGCAGCCGCACCCGCCAGAGCATGGTCATTCGCATCAACATGCGTGGTCGCATCGGGGTCCACCGGCAACGGCGCCGGGCGCCCCCGCGTACTTGCATGACCCGGCGTGCGAGCAGGACGAACAAGCCCGGCCGGGCTACCCTGGCCAGCCGGGTTCACGGGGCCCCGGGGCCGTGGAGGCCGCCGATGAGCGCGAGCCCTTCGGCGGCCACCTGCCGGGCAGCGAGCAATGCCGGCTGCTCGACCACGCCGCCCACGCCGACGCGCTGGTGGCGGCGATGCCGATGCCCGCGCTGGCCCCGGCGCACACGCCGGGCTCACGGCCACCGCTGCGGCCCCCGGTGGGGGGCAGCGCGGCGGGGTACCACGCCCGCGGCCCACCGCCGGCCGCGCTGACGCAGCTGCAGCCCGCGCTGCGCGCCTGAGGCGCCGCGCCGGCCGAGACCGCCCCCCCGGGGGGGCGCCCGGCAGGCGCGTGCAATCGGCACGCACCAGCGGGCCGGCACGGGTGCCATGCCCGCGCCCGGCTTGGCTGCGGACGCTTCCCCACTCGACCCGCACCGACTCGCGCCCGTGACCCCTCGCGTTGCCTGGGGTGGCGTGCCTGTACCCATTCATTCGACAAGACGAGCAGACATGATCCATCAAACGAAACGAACCGGCGACGTGCCGGTCTGGCCGCTGACGGCCACGGCCCTCGCCGCCTGCCTGGGCGCCATGGCGCCCGTGCAGGCGCAAACCGCCGCGGTTGGCGAAACCGTGGTCATCACCGGCAACCCGCTGGGAGCCGAGCGCACCTTGCAGCCCGCCGCGGTGCTGGGCGGTACGGGGCTGGTGCTGCGGCGCAGTGCCACGCTGGGTGAGACGCTGGACGGTCTGCCCGGTGTGGCGGCCACCGGCTTCGGGCCGAACTCCAGCCGGCCGGTGATCCGCGGCCTCGATGGCGACCGCGTGCGCCTGCTGGAAAACAGCGGCGCCTCGGTCGACGCCAGCAGCCTGAGCTTCGACCACGCGCCGGCCATCGACCCGCTGGTCGTGGAGCGGCTCGAGGTGCTGCGCGGCCCGGCCGTGCTGCTTTACGGCGGCAGTGCCACGGGCGGCGTGGTCAACGCCATCGACAACCGCATTCCGCGCAGTGCGGGCGCACCGCTGTCAGCGCGCACCGAGCTGCGCGCCGGCGGTGCAGCCAACGAGCGCGGCGGCGCCGCGGTGCTGGAGGGCCTGATCGGGCGCGAGGGCGGTGGCCGGCCGGGCGGCGGCAGTGGGCTTGCCTGGCACGTGGATGCCTTCGGTCGGCACACCGACGACCCGAAGGTCCCGCGTCACACCCCGCTGGAAGACGGTGCGCCGCTTGCCGAGGCCCGGCGCGTGCGCAATGCGGCCGCGCGGGCCGAGGGCGGCGCCCTGGGGGCCTCGTTGGTCGGCGCGGCCGGCCATGCGGGCGTGTCCAGCGACACCTATCGCCATCGCTACGGAGTCACCGTCGAGCCCGACGTCACCATCCGCATGCAGCGCGAACGGCACGCCGTGTCCGCCGGCTGGAAGCCGGGCATGGCCGGCCTGGAACGCGTGGCCTTCGACGCTGCCCACACCGACTACCGCCATGAGGAGGTGGAAGGCAGCGGCGAGATCGGCACCGTCTTCAAGAGCCGCGGCAACGACGCGCGCCTCGAAGTCCAGCATGCGCGCTGGGCCGGCCTGCGCGGCGTGATCGGTGCGCAGTGGGAGCAGGTGACCTTCTCGGCGCTGGGCGAGGAGGCTTTCGTGCCGGGCACGAAGACGCGCCAGCAGGCGCTGTTCGTGCTGGAGGAGCTGCCGCTGCCGGGCGGTGCCGTGCTCACCGGCGGCGCGCGTGCCGAGCGGGTGCGTGTGGCCAGCGACGGCGATGCGCCCGATGCCGCCGAGGTGCGCTTCGGCGCGCCGGCCGTGCGCAGCTTTTCGCCGCGCAGCGCGGCGCTGGGCCTGCGCGCGCCGCTGGGCAGCGGCCTCACGGCCACGGCCTCGCTGGCCAGCAGCCAGCGCGCGCCGACCTACTTCGAGCTGTTTGCCAACGGCGTGCACGTGGCCACCGGCGTGTTCGAGCTTGGCGATGCCCTGCTGGCTACCGAGCGCAGCCGCCATGCCGAGGCCGGCGTGGCGTGGGCGAGCGGGCCGCACAAGGTGGAGGTGCAGGTGTTCACGACGCGGTTTGCCAACTACATTGCGCTGGATGCCACTGGCAACGATGTCACCGTGCCACCCGAGGTGCCCGGCGACCCGCCCGAGGTGTTTGCTGAGTACGCCTTCCGTGCCGTGCGCGCCCGGCTCACCGGGTTCGAAGTCGAGGCGCGCACCCGGCTTGTGGCCGGCGCGCCGGTGCAGGCCGACCTCGGCCTCGTGCTCGACCACGTTCGCGGCAACAACCTCGCCAGCGGCGAGCCGCTGCCGCGCATCGCACCGCTGCGCGCGCGCCTGGCGCTGGACCTGGCGCGTGGCGCGCTGCGCGGTGGTGTGGTCGTGCGGCATGCCGCGAGGCAGGCGCGCGTGCCCGCCACCGACACGCCTACCGCCGGCTACACGATGCTCGACCTGTGGGCGATGCTGGCGCTGCCGTGGCCCGGCGAAGCGAACGTGATCGCCCGGCTGGGGAATGTCACGAACCAGCTCGGCTACAACGCCGCAGCCATCGCCACCGCGCGCGGGCTGACGCCGCTGCCCGGTCGCGCGGCCAGCGTGGTGCTGGGTTGGCGCTGGTAGGTCGCCGTTGAGGTGGCAGGCAGTCCGGTCGGGCGCTGCGCGGCCGGGCTGCCTTGCCGGTGCGGCCCTCGCGCCTTCACGCCCGGCCTCTTGCCGCCTGGGCGGCCGGTGGGAAGGGCGTGTCGCTCTTGGCGGCTTGTCAGGGCGCGAGCCGCTCGCGCACCCACTGCCCGTTTTCGAGCCGGTAGACGAGCCGATCGTGCAGCCGGCTCTTGCGCCCCTGCCAGAACTCCCAGCGTTCGGGCCGCAGGCGGTAGCCGCCCCAGTGCGGTGGGCGCGGCGGGTGCAGGCCGTGGCGCGCCGCGGCCTTGGCGGCTTCGGCCACCAGCACGGCGCGCGAGCTGATGACGCGGCTTTGCGGCGAGGCCCACGCGCCCAGGCGCGAATCGAGCGGGCGCGTGGCGTAGTACGCGTCGCTGTCTTCAGCGCTGGTCTTCTCGACCGCGCCCTCGATGCGCACCACGCGCTCCAGCGCAACCCAGTGGAACTGCAGCGCGGCGTGCGGGTGGACCGCCAGCTCCTGGCCCTTGCGGCTGTCGTAGTTGGTGTACCAGGCGATGCCGCGCGCGTCCACGCCCTTGGCCAGCACGATGCGGGTGGAGGGGCGGCCGTCGGCCCCCACGGTGGCCAGCGTCATCGCGGTGGGCTCGGGGAGCTTGGCCGCGAAGGCCTCGTCCAGCCAGCGCTGGAACTGCACCAGCGGCTCGCCGGCGGCGGCTTGCTCCTCGAGTTCGCCGCGCTCGTAGCTCTTGCGTTCGCCGGCGAGGTCGGGCGTGCTCATGGGGACCTCTCGGTGCGGCCGCTCACTGCGCCAGGAAGACGCGCTGCAGCGTCTGGGCGGCGCCTTCCACCAGCCGCACGCGGCCGGCTTCGTCGAAGTACACCTGGAACGGCTCGAAGCTGCCCAGCCAGTAGCGCCAGACGTTCGCTTCGGGCCGCGGGTTCTCGCTGGTGATCGGCCAGCCGAGGGCCATGGCCACCTGCTCGCGCGACATGCCCAGCATGACGCGGGCGCTGTAGATGGCGTTGCGCATCGTGGCCGGCAGCGTGGCCAGGGACTTGCGCGGGTCCTCGCGCACGATGTACCGGCCCTGGAACGCCTCCAGTTCGAGGTCGCGGCTGTAGTCGTTGCCCAGCGCCATGCGCCGGCCGTCGTCCAGCTCGATGTGCACGCGCTGCCGCCCGAGGCCGCGCACCAGCACCCGCGTGCCCATCGGCACGATGAACTTGCCCGGCTCGGCATAGTTGGCGTCGCTGATCCAGCTGCCGTCGCTGCGCAGGTTGCAGCACAGATAGCCCACGGTCCCCTCCTGCGCCCGTACCGGCAACGCCGCGGTACCGAAGAAGGTGGCGATGAGCAGACAAGTTAGGGGGGTGCGGCTCATCGAGCCAGTATAGACAGCGCCCACATCGAGCCGGCGTGTCGACTGCGCTGGCCGGAGTTCCTCGGCCGGGCTGAGTGATTGCCCGGCCCGGTGCATCCCCTTAAGTGGAACGCCGTAAGTACAGCTCCCACTTACTGCACTGCAGCGACGGCCGCATCCTTCGCGGCAACAGGGGTCGGCAACAAGAAAGGAACGCTCCGAGGCATGTGCCGGCGGCGCGGTGGCGAGCATGAGGTTCCGTCCAACCATCATCGTGGTGGCCGCGGGCCGCGGCAGCCGGTTTGTGGCCGACGCCCACAAGCTGGAACAGTCCTTCGGCGGCGCCACGGTGCTCGGCTGCACGTTGCGCAACGCGGTGCAAAGCCAACTGCCCGTGCTGCTGGTGACGACCCAGAGTCTTGCAACAGGGGTCGCCCAGCACGTTGCCCGCCGTGACACGCTGGTGCTATCCGACGATGAAGCGGTGCGTGGCATGGGCCATTCCATCGCCGCGGGCGTGGCCGAGCGTTCGGGCGCGCCGGGCTGGCTGGTGCTGCCGGCCGACATGCCGCTGGTGCAGCCGAGCACGATGCTGGCCGTGGCCCAGGCGCTGGAGAACCACGCCGTGGTCTATGCGCAGCACCAGGGGCGGCGCGGGCACCCGGTTGGTTTTTCCGCCGAGCTGTACTCCGAGCTCGTGCGCCTCAGCGGCGACGAAGGCGCGAAGCGCATCGTGGCGCGCTACCCCGCCTTCGGGCAGGAGGTGGCCGATGCCGGGGTGCTGGTGGACATCGACACGCCGGCCGACCTCGAGGCTGCGCGCTTTCTGCTCGGTGCGCGCGGGCCGCTGACCCAGACGCCGGTGTAGGCCGCGCCGAGCGCACTGGCGGCGGCCACCGGGCCTACAGCAGCCCGTGGTGGCGCGCCAGCGCCACCAGCCGTTCGATCTCACGGTCACGCACGCCGCGCGCGCGCAGTGCGGCGCCGGTTTCAGCCAGGTACTCCAGCGTGGTGCCGTAGCGGCCACGGGCATGCCGCAGGATGTGCAGCATCTCGGCGTCGGCCAGCCGCGGCAGGCAGGCCGAACTGGTGCGCGCCAGCGTGAAGGCCAGCGCCAGCACCTTGCCCTGCGCCGTGCGGCAGGGCACGAGGCGCGCGTCGTAGACGCCGGTGGGCATCTCGCGCGCCCACAGGCGCTGCAGCTCGGCCTCGGCGCGCTCGGGGTGGAGGCGGTAGACGGCGCCATGACAGGCGCCGCCGGGCAGCAACGCGAAGACGAGCCCGGGTTCCTCGGGCGTGCCGCGGTTGACACGCGAGCGCATGCGCAGCGCGCGGTGCCAACCGCGCAGCAGTGCCGGGCGGTGCTCGGCGGCCTCGAACTCGGGGCGCCACAGCAACGAGGCGTAGCCGAACACCCACCATTGCGGCTCGCGCTGCCAGCGCCGCCGCAGCAGCGTCAACTGCTCGGCCGGGTCGCGCACGATGAGTTCGGGCGGCAGCGGGGTCGACATGGGCGGCAATTGTGGCCAGCGTGACCTTGCGCCGCAGCCGGCACGCCCGGTTCGATGGTCGGGCGCGAGATTGTTTTGACGATGTAACCCGATTACAAGACAATGACATCATGGGTTACGCCGCGCCGCGCCTGCATCCCGCCCTCGAAGAGGTCACGCACCGCATCCGCCGGCGCAGCGAGCCGGCGCGCCGGCCCTACCTCGCGCGCATCGAACGCCTGCTCGCGCGCCCGCGCGGCAGCGAGCGCCTGGGCTGCGCCAACGTGGCGCACGCCTACGCCGCGATGCCCTCTGGCGACAAGCTGCGCCTGGTGGCCGACCCCGCCGCCCGCGCCCCGCACCTGGCCATCGTCACTGCCTACAACGACATGCTTTCGGCGCACCAGCCCTACGAAGGCACGCCGGCGCTGATCCGCGACGAGGCGCGACGTCGCGGCGCCACCGCGCAGGTGGCCGGCGGCGTGCCGGCGATGTGCGACGGCATCACCCAAGGTCAGCCCGGCATGGAGCTGAGCCTGTTCTCGCGCGATGCCATCGCGATGGCCACCGCCATCGCGCTGGCCCACGACGTGTTCGACGCCGCGCTGCTGCTGGGCGTATGCGACAAGATCGTGCCGGGGCTCCTGATCGGCGCGCTGCACTTCGGCCACCTGCCGTGCGTCTTCGTGCCGGCCGGGCCGATGAGCAGCGGCCTGGCCAATGCCGACAAGGCCAGGGTACGCGAGCGCCACGCCGCCGGCCAGGTGGGACGCGAGGCACTGCTGGCCGCCGAGAGCGCGGCTTACCACGGCCCGGGCACCTGCACCTTCTACGGCACCGCCAACAGCAACCAGATGCTGCTGGAGGCGATGGGCCTGCACGTGCCCGGCGCCGCCTTCGTGCACCCGCACGACGGCCTGCGCGAGGCGCTCACGCGCGAGGCGGTGGGCACGGCGCTGCGCATCGCCGTACCGGGCCCGGGCCGGCGCCCCATCGGCCATGTCGTCGACGAGCGCACGGTGGTCAACGCGATGGTGGCGCTGCTGGCCACCGGCGGCAGCACCAACCACCTCATCCACTGGGTGGCGGTGGCGCGCGCCGCCGGAATCGCCATCGACTGGAGCGACTTCGCCGAGTTGTCGGCCGTGGTGCCGCTGCTGGCGCGCATCTACCCTAACGGCGAGGCGGATGTGAACCAGTTTCAGGCCTGCGGCGGGCCCGGGCACGTGATCGGCGAGCTGCTGGCCGCCGGGTTGATGCACGCGGAGGTGACCACCATCGCCGGGGAGCAAGACGGTGCCGGAGCCGGCCTGGCGGCCTATGCGGCCGTGCCGCGGCTGCATGACGAGCGGCTGTGCTGGCGGCCTGCGGCTGTGGGCGCGGTGCGCGACGACCGCATCGTGCGTACCGCCGCCAAGCCGTTCACGCCCACCGGGGGGTTGAAGCTGCTCACCGGCAACCTCGGCCGCGCGGTCATCAAGACCTCGGCGGTGCCGGCCGATCGGCACATCGTCGAGGCGCCGGCGCGCGTCTTTGCCGGCCAGGAGGCGATGCTCGCTGCGTTCAATGCCGGCGAGCTGGAACGCGACGTCGTGGTGGTGGTGCGCTTCCAGGGCCCGCGCGCCAACGGCATGCCCGAACTGCACAAGCTCACGCCGCCGCTGGCGGTGCTGCAAGGCCGCGGCTTCAAGGTCGCGCTGGTCACCGACGGCCGCATGAGCGGTGCCAGCGGCAAGGTGCCCGCGGCCATCCACGTCAGCCCCGAGGCGCTGGCTGGCGGGCCGCTGGCCAGGGTGCGCGACGGCGACATCGTGCGCGTGGATGCCGTGGCCGGCACCCTCGCGGCTCGGGTCGATGCCGCCGAGTGGGCGCGGCGCGAACCGGCCTCGCGCCCTGCCAGCGACGCCGAGGCGCACGCGCAGGATCTCGGCCGCGAGCTGTTCGCGGGGTTCCGGCGCAACGTCACGAGCGCCGAAGAGGGCGCCGTGAGCTGGCTTTGAGCGTGCGGCACGAGCCGCTCCAGGTAATGAAGGAGCAAACACAGTGGCGACCGATCCCCCGGCGACCCGCCTCGCGCCCATCGACCTCGCAGGCCACGGCCCGGTGATCCCGGTCATCGTCATCGAGCACCTGGCCCATGCCGTGCCGCTGGCCGAGGCGCTGGTGGCCGGTGGCGTGAAGGTGCTGGAGGTGACGCTGCGCACGGCCGTGGCGCTGGCCGCCATCGAGGCGATGGCGCGTGCGGTGCCTGCGGCCATCATCGGTGCCGGCACGCTGCGCGGCGCCGCCGACGTGCGCGCGGCGCGCCATGCCGGCGCGCGCTTTGGTGTGAGCCCGGGCTACACCGGCGCCATCGGCGCCGCCTGCCGCGACGCCGGCCTGCCGCTGCTGCCCGGCGTGGCCACCGCCGGCGAAGTGATGGCCGCCAGCGCCGACGGCCATGACTTCCTGAAGTTCTTCCCGGCCAGTGCGGCCGGGGGCGTGCCGATGTTGAAGGCGTTGGCCGGGCCCTTCCCCGACATCGCGTTCTGCCCCACCGGTGGCATCAGCGCAGAGACCGCGCCGCAGTATCTGGCGCTGCCCAACGTGCGGGTGGTCGGCGGCTCGTGGCTCACGCCGGCCGACGCGCTGCGCGCCGGCGACTGGGCTCGCATCACGCGCCTGGCACGCGAGGCGCAGGCGCTGCGCTAGGAGTCTGCGCGGCAGAAATCGAGGCCCGCGCCGAGGCGCTATGCCGTGTCGGGCAAGGCGCACGCGAGGCGCGTGGCGGGGCCACGCAACGAGCGGGCAACGCCGCCCGGCACGGCAAAGCGCCTCGGCCCTTCGGGTTGGAGCTGAATTCGAGCGCAGGCGGCGTTGCGTCGCTGGCCTGGGCGGCCAGCCCGGGCTGCGCGACGCGCCTTGCCTGCGCTCGAATTCAGGTCCAACGCGGGCCTCGATTTCTGCCGCGCAGACTCCTAGGCCCACGATACAAGGAGACCGCATGCAAGTTCGACTCATCCGCCGCTTCGTCGCCGGCCTGGCGGTCGCCGCGGCGGCTGCCGCGCAGGCCGCCGGCACCGTGGGCAACACCTTCCCCGCCGGCTTTCCGGTCATCGAAGACGCGTCGCTGAAAAGGCCGGTCATCGGCTTCGGTGCCGCCAGCCCGGTGGCGCGCACGCCGGTGATCTTCCTGCACGGCAACAACGACACGCCGTTCCCCACCGCCTGCAACCCGACCTACGGCCACATCCAGCGTCTGGCGCAGTACCTGGCCGACAACGGCTACGCCACCAGCGAGCTGTGGAGCCTGGGCTACCAGGGTGACCGCTGCGACGTCAACGCCGACCAGACCGAGCGCTCGCGCATCGCGCACACCAACCAGGCCAACGTGCCCGACCTGCGCCGCTTCGTGCGCGCGGTCATGGCCTACACCGGCGCAGCGCAGGTCGACATCGTCGGCCACAGCCTGGGCGTGACGCTGGCGCGCGAGTGGATCCGGCAAGACGGCGCGCGGCACCTGGTGCGCCGCTTCGTCGCCATCGACGGCCCCAACCACGGCATCATCAACTGCAGCCCCGACCCGGCCAACTACTGGCAGCTGCCAGCCTGGGCGCCTTCACGCCTTCCAGTGAGCTGTGCCAGGAACTCGGTTCACCGCACACGCCCTTCCTGCGCCTGCTCAACGGTCCGGGCGGAAGCAACGAGACGATGGGCCCGGTGCGCACGCTCGTCATCCGCAATGCCGACACGAGTTTCGTCTACTTCCCGCTGCAGGACGGCTTCATCGCGCCGGTACCGGCCATCGACTCGTTCGGCCAGCCGACCGATTTCTCGAGGAGCGCCAGCCTGAAGGGCGCGCGCGAACTCGCGCTCACCGGGCAGGGCGTGCACGACCCGGTGTTGAAGACGACGCACCTGGGGATCCTGAACTCGCCGGTGACCTGGGCGGCGGCGCTGCAGTTCCTGACGGAGATGCCGCGCTGAGCGCCGGCGGCGCAGGTTCGGCCAACCTCTCGACCGCCAGGTCGACAAAGGCGCGAACGTTCGGTGAGAGGTATCGGTTGCTCGGATAGACGGCGTGCACCGGCACCGCTTCGGCGGCCCAATCGGGCAGCACGCGCACCAGCTCACCGCGGGCCGCGGCATCGGCAGCGATCAGCAGCGGCAGCTGGCCGATGCCCGAGCCGCGCAGCAGCGCGTCGCGAACCGCCAGGCTGTTGTTGAAGCGCAGCCGTGCGGTTGGCGCAACGCGCTGCGGCTCGCCGCGGCCCGCGCGCTCCAGCGTCCAGCCACGGGCGCGTCCGCCGATGGTGAACATGACCAGCGCGTGCGGCGGCAGCTCGGCCGGTGAGCGCGGCGCGCCGGCGCGCGCGAGGTAGCCGGGGCTGGCAAAGAGCCCGTAGTCGATCTGCCCGAGGCGGCGCGCCACCAGCCGCGACTCCTGCACCGGGCCGACGCGGACGGCGACGTCGAAGCCCTCGTGCACGAGGTCGATGACGCGCGAGGTGTATTCGGCCTCGACCGCGGTGCGCGGGTAGCGCGCGATGAACTCGTCGATCCACGGCCCCACCGCGGCGAGCCCGAACTCGACGCCGCAGGTCAGCCGCAGCACGCCGCGTGGCTCTCCATGCGCCTCGCGCGTGATGCGGCGTGTGTCCTCCACCGCCCCCAGGATGCCGCGCGCACGCTCGTGCACCTCGCGCCCGAGTTCGGTGACGGCCAGCTGCCGCGTCGTGCGTTCGAGCAGCTTGGCGCCCAGTTCGACTTCGAGCTGCGCGACGAGCCGGCTGACATGGCTCTTCTGCGTGTTCAGCAGCTCGGCGGCCTTGGTGAAGCTGCCCGACTGGACGACCTTGTCCAACGCGCGCAGCTGTTCGAGGCTCAAGGCCATGCGGAGGCTCTCCCTGGTTGTTGCCGGAACTGAGAACGATGAATTCTAGAGAGGCGCATTTATCTCCGAACGGGTGACAAGAACAATCCCGTTCAGATCGTCTACCAGCGCAGGAGACCCCGCCATGAGCCTCAGGGACCCCAACGTCGTCAACACCAAGTCCAGAAAGCGCGTCGCCATCGTCATCGCCAACCCCGCCGTCAGCACCACCACCGGCTGGCCGGTGGGGTTCTGGTGGAGCGAGCTGACCCACCCCTATCACGCCTTCGTCGAGGCCGGCTACGAGGTGGAGGTGTTCAGCCCGGCCGGCGGCCAATGCGAAGCCGACGCGATGAGCGACCCCAACGACGCCAGCGGCTACAGCAAGACCGACCTCATCAGCCAGGGCTTCATCCACACGCCCGACCTGAAGGCGCTGGTCGACCACACCAAGAAGGTGGCCGACCTGGACGTCGCCGCCTTCGACGCCATCGTCGTGGCCGGCGGCCAGGCGCCGATGTTCACCTTCGAAGGCGCGACCGATCTGCACCGCAAGTTCGCCGCCTTCTTTGAAGCCGGCAAGGTGGCCGCGGCGCTGTGCCACGGCAGCGCGATCCTCGCGTACGCGAAGGACAGCAAAGGCCAGTACATCGCCAAAGGCCGCACCGTCACGGGCTTCGCCAACGTCGAAGAAGACTTCGCCGACAACGCGGTGTGGTCCTACGGCATGCTGCCGCGCGACAAGCACGTGATGCCCTGGCGCATCGAAGACAAGCTCCAGGCCCTCGGCGCCAACTACGTGCGAGGCGGCCTGTGGCGCGGCTTCGCGGTGCGCGACGGCAACCTCGTCACCGGGCAGCAGAACTTCTCGGGCGAAGAGACCGCGCGGCTGGTGATCGAGGCGCTGGGGCGCTGAGCATCGCGCGCAATTCCCGCGCTTACTGTCCGCGCGCACCAGCCCACTGACCGCGATATCGTCACTGCCATGCCCTTGCTGGACGCCCCGGCCGGTGCCGAACCCGTGACGGTGGTCATCACGCGGCGCGTCAAGGCGGGCCGGGCGGCCGACTATGAAGCTTGGCTGCAGCGCTTCCAGCAAGAGGCTCGTGGGCTGCCGGGGTATCTCGGCGTGACGACGCAACGGCCAGCCGCCGGCGCACCGCCGGACTACGTGAGCGTGCTGCGTTTCGACTCGCTTGCCCACCTGCAGGCGTTCGAACGCAGCGAAATTCGCGCGCGTCACCTCGAACAAGTGCACGACTTCGTCGAGGGTGACGCGGCCTGGCGCCAACTCACCGGGCTGGAGTTCTGGTTCACGCCGCCGCCGGGCACGGTGGTGCCGCAGCCTTCGCGCCCGCGCATGGCGCTGGTGATGATCGTGGTGGTGTTCGGCCTGGTGCTCGGCTTGGGCGCGCTGGTCAACCTGGCGTTCGCGCAGCTGCCATTTGCCACGCCCTATCCGCTGCGGCTGCTCGTGACGATCACGATCGAAGTGCTGCTGATGACCTACTGGTTGATGCCGCTCGTCACGCGCCGCCTGGCAGCGTGGATCTACCCGGGCAGGCGCGCAGCCTGAGGAGCGAGTGCGATGAAGATTGCCGTGATCGGCGCCGGCCCGGTGGGCATGACGCTTGGCGCCGGCTGGGCCGCCAAGGGGCACGAGGTGCGCTACGGTGCGCGCAACCCGGCCAGCGACAAGGTGGCCAAGGCGCTGGCCGCCACACCGGGCAGCACAGCGCTGCCGATCGCCGAGGCCGTGCGCTGGGCTGACGCCGCGCTCCTGGCCACGCCCTGGGAGGGCGCACGGCCGGCGGTCAGTGGCGTGGACTTCGCCGGCAAGCCGTTGCTGGATGCCACCAACCCGTTGACGCCCGGCTTCGAGATCGCGGTCGGCCACACCAGCAGCGGCGGCGAGCAGGTGCAGGCCTGGGCGCCGAGCGCGAGCGTGGTGAAGATCTTGAACAGCACCGGCGCGGAGAACATGGCGAACCCGGTGTATCCGCAAGGCCGCGCGGCCATGGTGTACGCAGGCGGCGATGCACGCGCCAAGGCCGTGGCGTCGCAGCTGGCCGCGGATCTAGGCTTCGAGCCGCTGGATCTGGGTGGGCTGGAGGGTGCGCGTTACCTCGAGCCCGCGGCGATGGTGTGGATCAGGCTGGCCATCGTGCAACGGCTGGGCCGTCACGTCGCCTTCGGGTTGATGCGTCGCTGAGTGCCGCCCAGACTCCTGGCTAGCGCGGATCGGGCACGTAACCCGGAAAGGGCTCCGGCGCGCCCCAGCGCCGCGGCGGATCGATGACGCCCGCGGCCACCAGGTTTGCGTGGCTGTCGTAGCGGATCTGCACGATCTCGGCGGGCTGGGTGCTCGCGCGCTCGAAGGCCGTGCGGTTGATCGGGGCGTACTCGCGTTCGCCATGGCCGGTGCCCAGGCGCTCGGCGTCGCGCAGGCGTTGAATCTCGCGCGCCCCGGCGGCCGGCGCGCCCGGCGCCGGGGTGGCGCCGGCGCTGGCGGTTGCGCCTTCCGCGCGGCGTGCCGCGTCGGGTGCACTCTGGGCCGGGCGGCGGTCGGCACCCGCGGCCGGCGCGGACTGTTCGAACGGCACCGGCGGGGGTGTCGGCACGCGCTCTCGGAACACCGCCACACCGATGACGCCCACGTTGTGCGGCCGATCGGTGCGCGCGGCATACGAGTCGGGCAGCGCGGTGAAGTAGAACGCGGCCGCTTCCGCGTCGCTCTTGCGCCAGCCAGTGATGTCGGCCGTCTGCCAAGGCGCAAGCACGTAGCCGGTCTGGCCGGCAGCTGCCGTCTGGCCGCTGATCGCGTTGACGCCGTCGACAGACAGGACGACCAGCACGCGCGCGGCAGTGCGGTTGGAAAGCCGCACCGCGTAGCGCGCGCCAGGCTGGCCGGCGACATGCGCGACGCCGCGATGGCGGTGCTCGCGCAGCACCTCGCCGGTGGCGCGTTCGACGAGCTGCAACTGCACCAGGTGGCCGGCGGCGGCGGTGGCGGGCGGCAAGCCGCAGGCGGTTGCGGCGGCGGCGGCCGTGAGGCCGAAGGTGGCGAGAAGGCGGCGGCGAGTGAGCATCGGGAACCTCGTGCGAAGGGGGGGACTGGGCGAGTGCCAGGAAGCACAAGGCGTGATACGGCCAGCCGGCCGAAACGGGGTGAAGGCCGCCGGCCGACCGCGCCTGCCGCAGCGCGGCCGCGGGAAGGGCAGCGCAGGAACAGGGCGGGGATTTCCGCCCTGTTTCGCGAAGGCTCCGCGGGCTGGCCTGCCTACAGTGGGGCGATGCGCGAAGAACCGCCCACCCTCGAAGCGGCAGTCCCGACGGACCGCATCCCGCGCCTGGGCGCTGCCGCCCTGGCGCTGCTGGGCCTGCTGCTGGCGCTGTGGCTGCCGCTGCCGGCAGATGCCGCCGCCGCGCCGCAGCGAGCGGCGGGCGGTTCGGCGGGGACGACGCCGGTGGTCAGTTCGTATTGAGGTTGGCCGCCGGGATGGCGGTGTACGAAAACGTGTTCGGACGCCGCCACTGCAGCCGCATCACGGCGCCGCCCCCGCGCTCGTAGTACTCCAGCGTCACCGGCACGCGCTGGCCGGCCGTCAGCGATATGGTGCCCGAGGTGTTGTTCACGGGGGCGTGATCGCTCCAGTTGTTGATCAGCTGGGTGCCGTTGACCCACAGGCGGACACCGTCATCACTGTTCGTGCGGAAGCGGTAGCTTCCCGTGGCGGGCACGGTGATCGTGCCGGTCCAGCGTACCGAGAAGTTGTCGGCCGGCACGCCGATGCCGCCGCGGCCAGTGCCCCAGTCGAAGTTCACCGCCTCGATGCGGCTGACCAGCGGTGTGCCGCTCAGGCTGGCATTGCCGTAATAGCTGCCCAGCAGACCTGCGCCGCTGGTGGCCGGCGTCGGCGCCGCGCCCTCGTCGCGGCCGATCTCGCGCAGGTAGGCGGCCAGCCGCGTCACATCGGCCGTGGCCAGGCCATGGCCGGCGTGCGCGGTGATGGCGGCTTCGAGCGTGGCGGCCGAGCCGTCGTGCAGGTACGGCGCCGTTGCCCACACGTCGCGCAGCGTCGGCACGTCGATGCCGGTGAGGGTGGCATTCAGCCGCGTGCCGCTGGTGGTCTTCAGCGTGCCGATGTCGGCCAGCGTGTCCGCGCCGGCCGTGCTGCGCGAATAGTTGGCGCCCGAGTGGCAGGCGGTGCCGCAGTTGGCGTTGATGAACACCGTGCGGCCCTCCGCGGCGGTGGCCGACAGGCTGGCGGCGCTGGGCCGCGCCGGGCTGAGGTCGAAGACGTTCAGCGAGGCGACGTAGGCCGCCAGCGCGTCCAGGTCGCTCGACTGGCCGGCCTTGGCGTCGCCCAGCGGCTGGCTGCGCGTGCCCGCGAAGTAGGCGGTGTCGCTCATCAGGCCGCTGCCGCCGGCCAGCGTGCGGATCTGGCCTTCGAAGTCCTGCAGCTCGTCGAAATTGCTGCTCCAGTGCAGGCGGCCGTGGCCCAGGCTGGCGCGGCCCTTGAGCGCAATGGTGTTGCGCAGGCCTTCGCCCTGGGCGCGCAGGTCCCACACGCGGCCGTCGTGGCCGCCGTCGTTGTGGCAGCTGGCGCAGCTCATGTAGCGGTCGCGCGAAAGGCGTGGGTCGCGTGCGTCGTAGAACATCTGCTTGCCGCGCAGCACGTTGGCGGCCAGCTTGTCGACGGCCACCGTGTTCATCGTCGCCAGCAGCGGGGCCGATGCGGTGGCCTGCTCGATGAGCGGCGTGAGGTCGAACACGCCGATCGTGCGCTCCATGAAGTTGTGCACGTACAGCGTCTTGCGGTCGGGCGACACCAGCACGCCCTGCGGCGCGAAGCCCGTGTCGATGCGCATCAGCTGGTTGCGCCGGTGCGCGTCGAGCACGGCCACCTCGCGGCTGGTCTCGAGGGCCACGAAGAGGTACACGCCAAGCGGGTCGTAGGCGGCGGCGCTGGCCAGGCTGGCGTTGTCGTGGTCGATGCGTGCGGCCAGGTCCTCGCTCTGGCTGCCGAGCGCGATGCGCGAGCTGATCGCGCGCACGGTGTTCTGGAAATTCAGCGCCTGGCCGTCGCGCTGCGTGCCGCGCGCGATGTTGTCCATCTTCGAGGGCACCCAGGCCTGCGAGCCGTCCGGCGAGATGGTCGCCGCGCCGAGGTAGTTGGGGATGCCGCGGCCCTGGTTCTCGGCATCAGGCTTGTCGCTGTGCGCCAGCACGATGGTGCGCGTGATGCTCATCGCATCGGCGTTCACCACCACCACCTGGCCGCCGCCGGAGGCGGTGTTGACGCTGGCGGTGGCTTCGCCCGCCAGCGGCGGGGTGATGAAGCGCGAGACGAAGGCGGTGCTGCCGTCGGCGGCCACGGCCACGTGGCGCGCATTGGCGCCGATGGTGAGCGTGCTCGTTGCCAGCGTGGTGGTGTTCACCTTCAGCAGCTGCCCCGTGCCTTCCAGCGCCACCAGCGCGCTGCCGCTGGTGCGCGCGAACGCGATGCCGTAAGGCTGGCCGCCGCGCGGCACGCTGAAGCTCTGCGCCACCGTGAGCGTGGCCGGGTTGATGATGCTGACGGTGCCGCTGCCGCGGTTGCTCACCCACACGCGACCGTCCGGCGCGATGGCCAGGGCGCGCGGCGCCGTGCCGACGTTGATCTCGGCCAGGCGCGTGCGGCCGGCGGTGTCGAACACCGACACGCTGTCGTTGTCGGGGTTCACCACCCACAGCCGCGCCGGGGCGCCACTGCGCGTCTCCCACGCCATCTGGCCGCTGACGCTGGGCGCACTGGCCGTGGCCGTCAGGTAGACCTGGTGCATCACCGTGCGCGAACCCATGCCGCCGGTGTCGTCGGTGACGTCGACGGTGACGAAGTAGATGCCGGCGGCGGCGTAGGTGCGCGAGGCCGTGCCGCTGGAGGACCAGGCGGTCACCGGGCTGCCGTCGCCGAAGTTCCAGCGGTAGCGCACGTTGGTGCCGCTGGCGCTGGCGCTGAAGGTGGCGGAGGTGCCGCTCACGGTGGGCGCGGGCACCGTGGTCGAGTTGATCGTCAGCTGCGGGCCGGTGCCGGTGATCGTCCAGGTGAAGCTGGCGCTGGCGCTGTTGTGGCCGTCGCTCACCGCAATCTGCACGGCGTAGGTGCCGGGCGCCGTCGGCGTGCCGGTGATGAGGCCGCTGGCCGGGTCGATCGAAAGCCCCGGCGGCAGGCTGCTGGCCGAGTAGGTGAGTGCATCGCCGTTGGGGTCGCTCGCCTGCACCTGCACGCCGGCGATCGCGCTGCCGGCGAAGCCGGCCTGGTTGCCGGGCGACGTGACCGTGGGGGCCACCGAGACATTGAGGGCGCTGGCGACGTTGACGCGCACCATCTTCGCTTCGGATGGCACGCCGGCGTCGTCGAACACGAACATCATCCACATGCCGGGCGGCACGTCGGAGGCGCGGGCCGGGATCTGCACCGACAGCGCGCCATTGGCGCCGGCGGTGAACGGCAGGTCGACGAAGCGCTGGTCCATGTTCCAGCTGTGTGTCACCGAACCCGTCTTGACGAACGTGACGCGGCTGGCCGGCCGGCCGCTGGCGTGCGTAAAGGTCAGCGATGCCGTCTTGCCGGGGTCGACGACCGTCGGCGCGGCGGCGATGACGGGGCGCACCGCCTCGGTGGCGCCGCTGGTGAACAGGTACGGCGGGTGATAGATCTCGGCGTTGAGGTTGTTCTGCGGGCCGGGCGCGCCACCGCCGGCGACGAGCACGGTGGCGTCGGGCAGCAGCAGGCCCACGCTGTGATAGAGCCGCGCCTTCACCGCGGTGGCGCCGCGAGTCCACTGACCGGTGGCCGGGTTCCAGATCTCGGCGTCGTACACCACGTCGGTCATCTCGTTCCAGACTCGGCTGCCGCCGGTAGCCAGCACCTTGCCGTCGGCCATCAGCGTGGCGGTGCCCAGGCGCCGCTGCATGGCCATCGACGCGGTGTTGGTGACGCTGGGCGTGCCGCCGCCGGTGATGTCGATGACGACGGCGCCGTTGCTGTTGCCGCCGAACTGCAGGATGCGCCCCGGGGCGAACATCGCCGCGCTCGAATCGCTGCCGGCCACCGTGGAGGAGAACTGGCCGACCTGCGTGTAGGTGCCGGTGCCCAGCGAGCTGACGTAGTACATGCGCCCGGCGCTGTCGAAGCCGAACACGCGGCCGTCGGGGGCGACGAAGTTGCGCGGGTACATGAAGTCCAGCCCGCTG